>JAOUFZ010000115.1 GCA_029857995.1 Dehalococcoidia bacterium | reverse complement strand
CCTAATAACTCGCCAGCCGCCCATAGCGATACCCAAGCTAATGGCTAAAGCGGACATGACTATCACCCACCAGGGGATATTGTCCCAAAGCTCAACCTGTCCAGTATGAACCACCAACGCCATGGTTATAACAGCTATGGGCATCTGCCCATCATTTTTGCCGTGGCTATAAGCCAAAAAAGCGGTAGTGAGCCATTGCAAACGGCTGAAGACAATCCTCATCCTGGCTGGAGCGCTTCGACGAAATACCCAGAGCAGGACAATCATAAGGGCAAAGCCACCGATGAAACCCAGGGTAGGAGCAATAACCACTGATGCCCCAATCCGTCCCAGGATACCCCATATTACTGCCTCCCAACCTACCACCACCACCCCCGCTGCTGCCAGCCCGGTGACAAAGCTATGGCTCATACTTACCGGCAAACCCAAACGAGTAGCTATAGTTCCCCAGATGATAACCGCGGCTAAAGCAGCAATCAGTATCAAATAAGCATCAATCGCTGGTAAAGACAACATTGTTTCAGGGCCCAAAATTCTCTTGCCAATGGTCTTGGCAACTTCCAGGCCGGAAGCGGCACCAGCGAAGTCACAAAAGACAGCCAGTACTATGGCGTTTCGAGGGGAAATAGCCCGGGAGCCAACCGAAGCAGCGACAGCATTGGCAGCATCATTAAAACCGTTAACTACACCAAAGCCGATGGCTGCCGCAATTACCAGAACCAGCAGACCGAGTTCAGGCATGCTTCAACACTATACCTTCAAGGACATTGGCGACATCCTCGCCCCGGTCAGTGGCGTTCTCCAGGTGCCCGTAGATTTCACGCCACTTGATTACCTCGCATGTATCAGTACTGCAGACTTCGAACAGCTCGGCTAGGGCAGCATGTTGCACATCATCAGCCTCGTTTTCCAGGGTATTAATCTCCACACACTGCTCCAGAATCCATGGGAACTGGTCATGCCGTCGCAAACGAGGTACTACTTCATTCAACTTCGTAGCCATCTTGACCACAATCCTTGCTAGCTCTCGTGCTGGCTCCCTGGGCTGAGCAATATGATAAAGATTGGCTGTTCTGCCCGCAGCCTCGATGAAATCCATCACATCGTCCAAGCTGTGCGCCAAGAGAGTAATATCCTCTCTGTCAATAGGTGTTACGAAGCTCCGATGCACCCGTGCTATTATCTCGTGTGTTATAACGTCGCCCTGGTGCTCCAAATCCTTAAGCTCTTTGGCCTTTGCTTCAACGTTCTCGTAGCTGTCAAAGAAGTCAACCAGCTTCTTTGCGGCAATGACCAGATTACTCGTCCCCTGTTCGAACAGGTCGTAGAACTCCATATCCTTAGGGATGAGTGAAAACTTGGCCAAAGCGCACCTCCATCAATACATACCTTCTGTCTCCAAGACCCCCAGATTTCTTTCGCATTATATCACGGCCTAAGAGACTTCCACTATGCCTTACACTCCTTCACGTGACTCTCCCCACCATTCCTTCAGCCTGTCAGCAATCTCCTTTTCATAGCCCTGCTCAGTGGGAACGTAATAGCGTTTCCCTTGAAGGGAAGATGGCAGGTTCTGCTGCTTGATGAAATGGTCAGGGTAATCATGGGCATATTTATAGCCCTGCCCGTGTCCCATCCGACGCATTAGGTCAGTCACCGGGTTACGCAAATGCAGTGGCACAGGCTCATTTCGGCCATGTTGGATGTCCTGTTGAACTCGGGAGTAAGCCTGGTACAACGAGTTGCTTTTGGGAGCAGTGGCCAGATAGACCACAGCCTCAGCTAAAGCAAGATTCCCTTCAGGTAAGCCCACGAAGTGCACTGCCTGCTGGGCAGCTACCACTATCACCAGTGCTTGAGGATCAGCCACGCCAACGTCCTCGGAAGCAAAGCGCACCAGGCGACGGGCGATATACAGAGGGTCTTCTCCAGCTTCAAGCATACGCCCCAACCAGTACAAAGCAGCGTCGGGGTCGGAGCCGCGTAAGGATTTATGCAGCGCCGAAATCAAGTCATAATGCTGGTCACCGCTCTTATCATAGAGCAAAGCACGATGTTGCAGTGCTTCTTCAATGGCAGACAGGTCTATTGACCGTGAGCCATCACTGTCAGGCAAAGTGGCAAATGCCGCCATCTCTAAAGCATTCAAAGCCACCCGAGCATCCCCGTCGGATATGGTCACCAGATGGCGCAGAGCCTCCTCACTTACGGCAATGTGGAACTCTCCCAGCCCCCTTTCTTCATCCTTAATGGCTCGCTCCACAATGAGCCTGACGTCCTCGTCGCCCAGCAGACTCAATCGAAAAACCCGGCATCGGGAAAGAAGTGGTGAAATAACTTCGAAGGAGGGATTTTCCGTGGTTGCCCCGATGAAAGTCACTGTACCGTTTTCCACAAAGGGCAATACCGCATCCTGTTGTGCCTTATTGAAACGGTGGATTTCGTCAACAAAAAGAATGGTCCTCTGTCCCGATGATTTCAGTCTCTTCTTGGCTTCTTCGATGACACGCCGCAAATCGGCCACCCCGGCACTCACAGCACTGAGAGAGCTAAAGTGCGCTCTGGTGACATTGGAGATAATATGAGCCAGAGTTGTTTTTCCGCTGCCTGGCGGCCCCCAGAATACCATAGAAGGCAGCTGGTCTGCCTCGATGCATTTCCGGAAAACCCGTCCTTCGGCAACTAAATGCTCCTGCCCCACGAACTCAGCAAATGTCAATGGTCGCATCCTTGCGGCCAAGGGCATACTCTGAGGTAGATCCCTTTCCTCCGGCAGGTCGAAAAGAGGCATCCTGTCCATACTGGCAACCACAACCTGTTACTTAAATCTTCTCACCTGAAACCGATAGAGGTTAACCGGCTCGCTGGCCGATATGCCCGCCTTGAGTCGGCAAATAGCAATTTGCTCCTCAACGCTATCTACCCCTTCCAGGTCAGGCAGCAGAAGCCCCCTCCTCCAACCACTCTCCACGATAACGCCATATTCTTTAGGGTCGAGCTGGCTTAGATCTGTGACTGGTTCAGGTCTGGTAAGGACGTCCACACTATATTCTAGGTCATCAAGCTCAGATGCAGTCACCGAGGGGAAACGAGGATCCGTAGTGGATGAGCTGATAGCGTTGGCAATGATTTCTTCAGCCACATTGTCCTTAGCCGGCTCAAAGGTGCCGATGCATCCTCTCAATTGCCCGTGCTTATGAAGGGAAACAAAGACCCCCGCTCGCTCCGTCATTTCCGGGCTTAACTCCCGCGGCTTGGGCATCTTACCATTTCGGACATAGCTTTCCACAGCCTCCCTAGCCAGCTTTACTACAGGATGAAGTTCCCCTTCTGCCATAAAGCACCTCCTTCATGCTCGGAAATTAAGCTCGGCTCCGCAGAACTTGCACCTTGAACCGTCCAGTCCCACCGCCTCGGTATCATAGCCGATGCGACGAACAACCGTCTTGCCACACGAATAACACAGGGTGTTTTCATACTGATGCCCGGGCACATTGCCCAAGTAGACAAATTTCAGGCCAGCCTTTTTCCCAATCTTATATACCCTCTCCAAGGTAGATACCGGGGTAGCTAACAGGTGAGTAAATTCGTGCAGAGGATGGAAACGAGTTACGTGCCAGGGCGTAAGTTCACCCAAGTTATCTCGAATCCACGTAGCAATGTTCTTGAGTTGATCCTCGTCGTCGTTCATCGTCGGAATGATATTGGTCACCACCTCAACATGCATATGCCACTTCTCCTTGGCCTGCCTGGTGACGTCCAGAATGCCTTGCCAGTGAGGAATCTTGGCTAGCTGCCGATAGAAGCCGTCAGTGAAGCCCTTGACATCTACCCTCCAGGCATCAAGCCAGGGCCCTATCGTATCCAGAGCCTCAGACGTGGCATAGCCATTAGTCACATAGACAGTGTATAGATTATTCTTCTTAGCCAGCTTGGCTGAGTCCAGAGTGTATTCGAACCAAATCGTCGGCTCATTGTAAGTCCAGGCGATGCCCTGGCAGTCATACCTCTTAGCAAGCTCTATCTCTTTTTCCGGGAGCAATTGTTTGGAATCGCGCGGAATATCCACGCAGGAAATCTCCCAGTTCTGGCATCCCTTGCAGTGGAAATTGCATCCCCAGGTGCCCAAAGAGAAGGCATGGGTGCCAGGGAAGAAATGAAACAGGGGTTTTTTCTCAACATGGTCGGGCGCCATGGAGGACACCTCGGCATAATTCATGGTAAACAGCTTGCCATCTCGATTGATGCGCATACGGCAGACGCCAAGCTTATCGGGATTGACAAGGCACCGCCACTGGCAAACATGGCACCTCACCCTGCCGCCAGGGAGCGTCTCATAGAGCATCGCCTCCCTTTCCATCCATCATCATTATACCACCACGAACTATCCCAATATAGCTGTGAGATTGTCTATTAATTACGGCTAAGAGGGAGCGATAAGAATCCGAAATCCCAAGCCCTGAAGGCGGAAACTTTAAATACGAATTTCTAAATCCTAAACAATATCGAAGCACAAATGACCGAAACATTTAGGATTTTGGGCTTGCTTAGGACTTGCTGCTTAGGATTTAGAATTTGAAGAGAAGCCCCTTTGGGATTCGGAGTTTAGCCATTCTCGATGTACACCTTGCTCAGGTCGGGAATGCCCTGGGGACTGATTTCATAGCCTTTGACATAAGGCTTCGCCAGGACATAGTTGGTGCTATGCCACAAGGGGAGGCAAGGGGCGTCGACGACTACCATTTGCTCAGCCTGCTGGTACATAGCCAGGCGGACAGTCTCATCCTGTTCTATAGCTGCCTGGTCGAGTAAAGCGTCCAGTGCGGGGTTGTTATATTCGCAGATATTGACTTCGCTTCCGGTATGGAACAGGATATCCAGGAAATTATGCGGGTCGGGGTAGTCAGCTATCCAGCCCATTGTGAACATCTCATCCTTCTCTTCCTTCAGGTTATAAATGAAATTCTCTGTCTCCAATTGCCTCACCGAGATTTCCACACCGAGGTTCTGTTGCCATTCCTGGATGATAGCGCCTAGATAAGCGGGGATGCTATTGCCATAGCCTTCAACTGTCAGGGTGATAGG
>JAOUFZ010000114.1 GCA_029857995.1 Dehalococcoidia bacterium | reverse complement strand
TAGCCAGGCTTTTCCAGGAGCTTGAGTTTATCAACCTGCTTCCCAGGCTGCCCCAGATGAAGGCCGAGAGTTCTCAGCCCTCGGTAGGGGCGGGTCTTGTACCCGCCCACCCATCAGCAGCCAAAAGGCTCATTGTGAACACTGAGACAGCCCTGGAGCAGCTTATAAACGAACTGGAAAAAGCACAGGCCATCGCTATCGAGGTTGAAACTACGGGCGAGAAGGCCATGATGGCAGATTTGATAGGCATAGCCATATCGCCCGCCCGGGGAAAGGCGTTCTATACACCTCTGGGCCACCAGGGCTTAAATCAGCCACTCCAATTACCGCTAGCTCAGGTCGCAGCCCGGCTCAAGCCAGTTTTGGAAAACGCCGGCATAGGCAAGGTTGCCCATAACGGCAAGCATGTTATAGAGGTATTGGCCGGCTGTGGGGTGAAGATTGGGAATCTGAATTTCGACCCCATGCTCGCTGCTTATCTCCTCGGCGAAAACAACCTGGGGCTCAAAGCGCTGGCCTTTAATAAACTGGGCGTCGAGATTACAGCCCCCGCTGAATTAACCGGCACAGGAAAGAAACGAAGCTCCCTGGCCCTGCTGGAGGCGAACCGGGTTGCCGACCATGCCTGCGCCGGCGCGGACATCCTCTGGAGTTTGAAGGAACACTTAGAATCTGAGCTGCGACAGCAGGGATTGTGGCAGCTTTTCACAGAAGTAGAGATGGCTTTGATTCCGGTTCTGGTGGCTATGGAGAAAGATGGCATTCTTCTAGATACCGACCTGCTCCGTGAGATGTCTCTGGAGATGGGTAAGGAGCTGCTCAGACTGGAGAAGGAAATCTACAGCAGCGTAGGGCATCAATTCAATATCAACTCGCCCCAGCAATTGGGCAAGGTGCTTTTCGAGGACCTCAGGCTGCCCCAGTCCCGCAGAACGAAGACCGGCTATTCTACCGAAGCCTCGGTCATGGAGGCATTGAGGGGCGTTCATCCCGTAATTGAACTCATACTGCAATACCGCCAGCTCAGCAAGCTCAAGTCAACCTATGTTGATGCCCTGCCCGCGCTTATTAACCATAAGACGGGGAGGGTGCATACCAGTTTCAACCAGACAGGCACGACTACCGGCCGGCTTTCCTCCAGCGACCCCAACCTTCAGAATATACCTATAAGGACTGAGATGGGGAATAAGATAAGGAAAGCGATTATAGCTCCGCCCGGTGCATACCTTTTAAGCGGGGATTATTCCCAGATTGACCTCAGAGTCCTGGCTCACCTTTCTCAAGACCCTGGCCTCATTGCCGCCTTTGCCGGGGACGAGGATATCCACGCCACGACCGCCTCTGAACTCTTCGGCATCCCCGTTGGTGAGGTGAATTCCGAGATGCGGCGAAATGCTAAGACCGTCAATTTCGGAGTCATTTATGGCATGAGCGATTATGGCCTGGAGCAAGCTACCAAGCTTAGCCGGGAGGAAGCCGCCCAGTTCATCGCCCTCTATTTCGAGAAATACCCTAAGGTCAAGGAATACCTGGAAGCCACCAAGGAGCAGGCCCGCAAGCTGGGCTATGTCCAGACGGTGCTGGGGAGGCGGCGGTTTCTGCCTGAAGTTAATTCTGTCAACCGGATGGTCAGGGAGGCTGCAGAGCGCATGGCTATAAATGCGCCGGTGCAGGGCAGCTCTGCCGACATTATTAAGATCGCCATGATAAATCTGTACCGGGAAATGGAGAAGCGGAATCTTAAGAGCAAGATGCTGTTGCAGATACACGACGAACTGCTCTTCGAGGTGCCCGAGGCGGAAGTAGCGGAAATGAAGTCCTTGGTCGGTGAGATTATGCCCCATGCCTTCGAGCTTCGTGTCCCTGTGAAGATAGACATCAAGCTGGGCAAAAACTGGGCCGAGATGGGATAGACTCAAGCCTGGTCTGCCAGCACTACTTGTGAGCTGTAAGATAAGAAAAAGGAGGTAAAAAGTGCAAGAGAAGATGATTGCTTTTTGCGGAATCACATGTAGCGATTGTCGCGCGCTTATTGCTACGCAGAGAAACGACACAGAACTCAAGAAAGAAGTTGCCAAAGCGTGGTCCACAAAGGAGGAGACTCTCAAACCGGAGGATATTAACTGCGACGGATGTTTGGCGACCGGGCAAAGACTGTTCAAGTTCTGTGAGGTGTGCGAGGTGCGACGTTGTGGATACGGGAAACGTGTTGAGAACTGTGCTTATTGTCGTGAGTTTCCTTGTGAGAAGCTTACTGGCCTCGGGAAATCCTTCAGTATTACCGAAGCGAAAGCAACTCTCGAGGGAATAAGAGAGAAGCTTCAGGCCTGACACGCAGCGAAGTTGGCCTGGCGGCAACATGTGGCTGCGCCTGGCCCGGATTCCAGCAAGTTGGGACTTCACTTCTCAAAAGATAGGATATATAGATAGACGGGGCCCGGCAGAGGGATTCAAGATATGCCTGAGTTGCCTGAGGTAGAAACAATTAAGAACGAGCTTTCGCCCTGGGTCGTGGGGCAAAGCTTCACTGAAGTTACAATCCTCGATGCCACGCTGGTGTGCGGCGGTTCTGCTGAGGAAGTTTGTCGCGGGTTGATCGGGCAGAGGGTAGAAAGCGTGGAACGGCGGGGAAAGTATCTCATCTTTCACCTGGCAAATGGCAGGTCACTGATTATACATCTCAGGATGACCGGCAGCTTGCTGTTAAATCCCCAAGAGGTTAACCGCTATGCCCGGGCGGTTTTTCACCTCTCCAACGGGCACTGCTTTGTCTTCAACGACCGGCGTCGCCTGGGAAAAATGTGGCTGGTTGATGATGCTAATACTATAATCTGCAAGCTGGGTCCTGAGCCACTGGACAAAAGGTTTACCCCGGGCGTTCTGGGGCAAAGATTAAGCCGGCATCACATCCCCATAAAGGCAGCGCTTCTCAACCAGTGTATCGTAGCTGGAATCGGCAATATGTATGCCGATGAAGCACTCTTTGCCGCCCGGATTCACCCCTTGAGGAAAGCAGACGACCTGTCGCGCGAGGAAGTGCGAACTTTACATAACGACATCCGCCGAATTCTCCAGGCAGCCATCGGCAGCAAGGGCGCCAGCGTGGATACCTACGTCCGCCCCGAGGGCGAGCTGGGCATGGCCCATTTCGATTTCAAGGTTGCTCATAGGGGAGGCGAACCCTGCCCCGTTTGCGGCTGCGTCATCGAGCGGGTCCCGGTGCAGAACCGGGGCACCTGCTTCTGCCCACGATGCCAGGGTCTCAGACCTAGGCGCTCAAAGTAAAAGCTGGCAGCGGCTGGATTTGAACCAGCGACTATGGGTTTCTTTTCTTCGAAATCCGAGACGATATATGAGAATCAGGGGAAGGTCAATAGGGATGTGGCACAAATCTTAGGTGCAACTTACTGGTAACGAGCTAGAGTAATACCATATCTATGGTAATACAAGTGTTTAATACAAGAATGGTCGGTATTATTATCTGTAGGAAGTCAGTACTATGGCAGGTTTTTCGTGAACGGACTCGTGCCGATAAATCATAAGTCAGAAATCAAAAATCTGAATTAAAGGAGGAAAACTCAATGGAGACCGGAGAAGTCATGGCTAAAATACGTTGGGCATTGGAGGAAGCAGCCAAAGGTAATGCCGATGCATTGGACCAAATCCATGACCCTGACATTGTATACCATTTGTATCCCTTCCCGGATACTAAAGGCCTGCAGGTGGAGAAGCAAGGCCGTCTTGCTGCGTGGAAAGGTTTTTCTGACATACACGTTCATTGGGAAGAGATGATCAGTGAAGGTGATACCATTGCTGCCCGTTATACCGTGCGTGTTAGACATACTGGCGTGAATTCGCGGTTTCCAGTACCACCTACCGGCAAAGAAGTAGTTTTTAAAGGTTGCTTTTTTGCTCATTACAAGAATGGCAAAGCTGTCGAAGCATTTGAGTATGATGACTGGTTAGGTTTTCTACAGCAGCTCGGCGTTGTACCACTAGTGGGGCAGAAGTGAAGTACTGATCAACGGCAGCGGTGGGATTTGGACCAGCGACCAAAGGCTCATAATAGTCAGGCTTGGAAGCTGAATTACATAACGCCTTTGAATTCACGCCGCGAAAACAAGCATCCGCAGCGTTGCGCCTCCAAAAATTGCAGGGAATACCAGCTTCTTCAGCCGTTATTCCTTCGTCTTGAACAACATGCCAAGAGGAGTCCCAATAGATTACGTTTCCATATTTTCACGCTCATCGCCAGCCTACTCATTCATGGCATACTCGCCGTTCAAAACAGAAACATATTGCTCCCATACCCTGTTATATTGCTCGGGACTTGGAACTGCTTTAATAAGCATAATCTTGACACAATAGGCTCGTTGTGCATCCTTGGAACCATGATTGCCGTAGATTTGCATGGCAAATTGAGCAAAGTCACGCACCATGAAATCAAACATCTGGTTCACGATATCTGAATCAACTTCGCTGATCCCGGCCTGTTCGAGGATGAGTTGTCCATACACAACAATGGAAAACATCTCGCCCAAAGGTAGAGACCACGAAGGGTCCATATCCTGGGCCTTATCAGGTCCTGCCTTTTCCAGCATCTCCTTGAAAATATCTATTTGCTTCATGAAGGCAGCCACATTGGGCAGGCCCTTGTTAGCCTCGAAAACCGGCTTGTAATCGTGGAACACAATTTTCCCCAGTCCCCTGGTGGGGCCCTGATTGAACAGGAACAGGTCGTCTTTGTCTGAAAAGTCGGGGGACACCGGTGGATACTCGGCGGGGTTGAAGAAGTAGTTCTGCATGAACTTGCGGATGAGCTGGATGTTCACATGGACGGTTCCCTCGAGCTTGGATGGCCCCCTGATGTCGGCGGCTGCCATGTGGAAGTAGGTATCCTTTTCAAATCCCTTTGCCGAAATCACCTCCCAGAGCAGGTCGATTACGTCTTCGGCCTGCAAGGTCACCTTCATCTTGCTCGTGGCATTGTAGAGCAGGTAGCGGCGGTCGTTCTGGCTGGCATTCCGGAAATAGTCGGAGGCGCGGCGCTGGTAGAGCTTCATACCCACCAGGCGCAGCCAGGCAT
>JAOUFZ010000113.1 GCA_029857995.1 Dehalococcoidia bacterium | reverse complement strand
AACAGAAAGAGGAGGCAGCTTCATGAAAATTCTAGTTATCCACGGACCAAATTTGAATATGCTGGGTAAGAGAGAAAAGTCAATTTACGGAGAAAAGACCCTGCAGGAAATTGATGCCCTACTAAAGAAAGAAGCCAAGGCATTAAGCGTTGATGTGGCGACATTCCAGTCCAATCACGAAGGCGCGCTCGTAGATTTTATTCAAGAGCACGCAGACTCCGCCCGTGGCATAGTAATTAACCCGGGTGCCCTCACCCACTACGGGTTTTCTCTGCTCGATGCCCTGGTTGACAGCAAACTACCGGTAATTGAAGTCCATTTATCCAATATCTACCGCCGTGAGGAATGGCGAGCTAAGTCTATAATTGCCCCTGTAGCTCAAGGGCAGATAAGTGGCTTGGGTTGGAGGGGATATGTTGCTGCCCTGCAAGTTCTGGTCAGCAAGCTGAAAGCTAAGCCTTCGCGTTAGGATGCCAGGCTCCCTCTATTTGCCTGAATGGCACTCTGCAATAGACGGTCGGCCGCGACACACTAGAATTTATGCGGAAGTGGCGCGCCAGGCCACTTTTGCTGACATTCTCAAGATTGGCGTTTCTTAAAGTCTTCTAGATCGAGTGTATTTATGAAGTCCTTATATGCCGACAGCCCCTTCATCTCTTGTTCATCCACTTTCCCTTCGGCAGCAGGTTTGCCTGTTTCTTCTTCAAGTACGATGCCCGCCTTTTCCAACACCGATTCCTCAACATATATTGGTGCACCGACTCTTACAGCCAAGGCCAACGCATCGCTGGGTCGAGAATCAATGTCCAGTTGTACGCCATCAACGGTAAGTGCAAGTCTGGCGTAGAAAGTGTCCTCCTTAAGCCCGTTCACCACTATATACTGAACTGAAGCCCCCAGGGTAGAAATCACAGATTGCAGCAAATCATGCGTCAAGGGGCGAGACAATTCGACATTTTGCAGCTTGACGGCAATAGCATCTGCTTCAGCAGGACCAATCCAAATGGGCAGATAACGATTAGTCCCCTTCTCTTTCAGAATCACCACCCTCTGATAGTTCATCAGGCTAACGCGGATGCTGTCAATCGTCATCTCTACCATGCTATGCCTCCTTTGCAGCGTTTATTTTACACCGACCGTCCCAATTAATCAATGAGCACAAGGCAACTATCCGAGCTCAAAAATTAGCTTTCTTTCCAGATTGCTATGAATTTTCAGACATCAGATGATCAAAACTAGCTGCGAGTGGAACGGGGGGCAACCAGTGTGCATTGGTGGGCTGATCAGCGTCTATCGACATCTACAGCAGCAAGCTTATCCTGTAATAGATAAAGCCTGCCGCCATCGGTATGACGGACAACGTCAGCCTTCATCAATATCTGCAGCGCATACGGTTTGAAGTCGCGCATGCGCATCATCCCTTCCAGGAAGGTTGGAGGTCTCAGTCCCAGTTCCTCAATTGTCTTGGCAGACCTGACATCAAGGGCACTGTTACGCTCAAAAATGGCCACTACCTGATTGACAGCTCGCTTTATGCGCATCCGCGGCAACACGAAAAACCCCAGAATAGCCAGGATTACCAGGACCAGTATAAAAAGCACATTTGTGTTCACAAGCTATCAGCATACACTAAGCAAGCTGTTACAGCAACCTTGGCCCATTAGCACCAGACTGATAAACTTAAGTTTCTTTCCAGATTGCCATAAAGTCTCAAACATTGGATAATTACTGTGAGGGAGTCATGACAGAACTTATCCTGGCCAGACACGGGGAAACAGTGTGGAATGTAGAAAAGGTATTCCGTGGTAGAGCGGATGTAAATCTGGACGAAGTGGGCATTGAACAGGCAGAGCTGTTGGGCAAGTATCTGGGCAATTGGAAGTTAGAGGCTATCTATTCTAGCCCCATAGAGAGGGCGCTAGACACGGCGAATATCATTGCTCGCTACCAGAAAGTTGCGGTACGCATTGCCGAGAGCCTCACAGATTTTGATTATGGGGAATGGCAGTCTCTGCCCGAGCAAGAGGTGAAGAGGCTATATCCAGCCCTCCTCAATGAGTGGCACAATAATCCACACAAGGTAAGAATGCCCGGCGGAGAGAGCCTGGAAGACGTAAGAAAGAGAGCCGTCGAGGTAGTCAATGGCGTCCTTTCCAGACACCAGGGTAACGTATTACTGGTATCGCATCGAGTTGTGATCAAAGTATTGATATGCTACTTGCTAGGACTGGACAATTCACACTTCTGGAATATCAGTCAGGATGTTGCCGGAATCACGATTTTCAATTACGTCGATGGCCGTTTCGTCTTGACCAAGCATAATGACACTTCTCACCTGCGAGAGCCACAAAAACCCGTACTTGGTGATTTTTGAGCCAAGCCCGTCTCCCCCGCGCTCTTCAGGAACTGTTCGTGCCCCGATGTGGCTCGCTCTATTCAGCATTCCTTGAACCGCGCGGGCATTGCCACAAGCGCTCAATATGCTTCTGTCGTTACCCTGCCAAAGGGGCTGCCTACTGATTTATGCCGTCTTCAATTCTGAAGTGCAGTTCGGGCAGCGGCTGGCCTTGATAGGGATAGCGCTGAAGCAGTAAGGGCATTCCTTGGTTGTTGGTGCCGGTTCTGCTGCCTTTTTGCGGGCTTGCATCCTGGCAATCGGACGCACAATTAAGAAGAAGACGGCTGCTGCTATTATCAGCAAGTTGACAATAGCATTTATGAACACTCCGTAGTTGATGGTAACCGCCCCGGCTTCTTGGGCGGCAGCCAGAGAAGCATACGACCCGGGAGTCAAACCTTCTTTAAGGACAGCAAAGAGGTTGGCGAAGTCAACATTGCCCAAGGCGAGCCCTATGGGTGGCATGATAACGTCTTTGACAAGCGAGTTTATGACCGCCCCGAAGGCCACACCGACGATAATGCCCACAGCCATGTCGATCACGTTGCCTCTCATTATGAATGCCTTGAAGTCTTGTAACATTCTTTCCCCTCCTTTCTGCTTTCTTTGTATCCATCTTACAACTGTCTTACTACATTATCAATGCCTTTCCCTCAGTTTTCAGGGACTCCCTACCTGGTCTTTGGCATCTCCAGGTTCTCAATGAAATCCACCCAGACCAATCGAAAACTCTGAAAGGTACAAAAGAGCAAATTGCGAAGCGAATTTCCTGTGGAATTACGGGATAGACCCTGTGCTATGGTAGCGCGCCTAGAGGGATTTGAACCCACGACCCCCGGTTCCGAAGACCGGTGCTCTTGTCCGCTGAGCTATAGGCGCACAAGCTAAATCTTAGCGCCTTGTTAATTTTATGTCTAATGGAGGCGTTAATTTGGCGTTATATTTTCGCAGACACCCCATTTTAGCTTTGGGCAAGACCCCATCCAGCAGCGCCATGGCGTCTTGCTGCATGCCCTCAATTATATGGCCGTAGACATCCATTGTAAAGGCTACGCTGGAGTGTCCCAAAGCCTCTGAAATAACCTTTGGCTTAGCTCCCCGGAGTAACATGAGGCTGGCGAAGGTATGCCGTAGGTCGTGAAAGCGGACATTCTCTGAACCAGCTCTCTTTGCTATCCTGGCGAAGTTATGGCTTAGCACGCCGGGGTCAATCGGCTTGCCTTCCGCATTGGCAAATACCAGGTCATCGGGACGTGGTAAGCGACCTAAATGCAAGAAGAGCGATTCTCTTTCTGCGTTGTATTCCATAAAACGACTCCTGGCTTTGGGAGTCTTCTATTCCAGGCAAAAAGGGCATATAATGATAATGAGGTAGCGAAGGTGAGGAGGCTCATCCTTTTAGTTACTCTGGTAGTGCTGGTAGTAATATTAACCGGGTCATCTGCATCGGCGGTGTCTGGTAGTGATGGTTCACCTACCCATAGCGACATCTATGACAACGAGATAACCACCAACCAAACTGAAGGGAGCAACTCTTTGGCAAGCGCCACCATCACAATCCCGATGTATACTGGAGATGATGAGTAGCCCCAGCCAGGGGGTTTGAAAGGAGGAGAGAAAGTGAAGAATAGAATACTTCTTATCCCGTTAGCGGTCATGCTAGCTCTCAGTGGGGGTCTTATCGGCTGTGGAGGTGAAGAGGTGCCGGAGGCAACTGAGTATACCCTTACTATCTCCAGCACGGCAGGAGGATCAGTTACCAATCCTGGCGAAGGGACGTTCACGTATGACGACGGAACACTGGTCAACCTGGTGGCCGAGCCCGAGGCAGGCTACTACTTTGTCAATTGGATTGGCGATGTGGACACCATTGCTAATGTCAATGCCGTCGCAACCACCATCACCATGAACGACAGCTACTCGATAACGGCTAAATTCGAGGCGATTCCGGCCGCTCAGTACAACCTGACCATCTCCAGCACCACGGAAGGTTGGCTGTTATGTGGTAACGTCACCACTCCTGGAGAAGGCACGTTTATCTATAGCTCAGGAACGGTGGTCAACCTGGTGGCTCAGGCTGAGGAAGTCTGCCAGTTTGTCGGCTGGACTGGCGATGTGGGCACCATTGCCGATGTCAACGCCGCTACAACCACCATCACCATTAACGGAGACTACTCCATAAGGGCCAACTTTAGGCCCTACGTTTACCGCATGCTCGCCGCAGGCGGGGGCCACACGGTTGGGCTTAAGTCCGACGGCACCGTAGTCGCCGTGGGAAGCAACGCCTATGGGCAGTGCAATGTCGTCGGCTGGACGGATATCATCCAGGTCTCCGCAGGCGACTGGCACACCGTGGGGCTTAGGACCGACGGCACCGTAGTCGCCGTGGGAGACAACACCTACGGGCAGTGCAATGTCGTCGACTGGTCAGCTATCTTGCAGGTCGCCGCAGGCTACTGGCACACGGTGGGGCTTAAGGATGGCGGCACCATGGTCGCCGTGGGAGACAACTACTACAGAGAGTGCGATGTCGGCGGCTGGACGGACATCGTCCACGTCGCCGCAGGCTCGAGGCACACGGCGGGGCTTAGGTCCGACGGCACTGTGGTCGCTGCGGGAAGCAACGCCTATGGGCGGTGCGATGTCGGCGGCTGGGACCTGTTTTGAACTTTCCCCGTACCTCCGCCCA
>JAOUFZ010000112.1 GCA_029857995.1 Dehalococcoidia bacterium | reverse complement strand
TGCCCTTTTCCCTGGCGATGTCGATCACTTCTTCCGCGGTCACCACCACAGCCTTACCTTCTTTGATCTTCTCGTTGATTTCAGCTATCGTCTTTGCCATAGCAAATCTAGCCTTGCTTAAGTGATTTCATAGCCACTCGGGCAGCCTTTTTACCGGATAAAAGCATACCACCAAAAATGGCTCCCATCCTCGGAGACCCAAAAACGGCGTTCGCTGTCATACCAGCGACCACCAACCCGGGATAGACTTCCCTAGTGTTTCTCAATATCTCCTTCTCCCCTCTCTCAGCCCACATGGACTTCTCCCCCATAACCTCACCCGTCTTCGTCCTCAACTTCGGACCTACCTTCCTTACCACGATAGAGCAGACTTCGGCATCATGCCCGGTGGCATCAACAGCCAGCTTACACCTGACAGTTAAGGGGTCCACGTGAAGCTTCGACCAAGAAACGGCGCTCCAATTCAAAACAAGCCCGGTTATCCTGTCCCCTTCCCGAATCATCACGTCTTCAACGCTAATCAAATTGAAAACCTTCGCCCCGGCTCGTATAGCCCTGGAGCAGATAGTGGAAACAGCCTCCAGCGAATCAGCAACGTGGTACCCTTTTCGGTATTCTTTGGTTGCTACATCAAACTCATCTAATATCCGCTTGCCTTCCTCTTGAACGACGATGCGGTTAAACATCATTCCTCCACCGGACATACCGCCGCCAACACGAAGCTGCCTCTCAAATACTACTACCTCTATTCCCTCTTTCGCCAGGTAGTATGCAGTAACAAGCCCAGCCGGTCCTGCCCCAGCTATGGCAACATCAGTCTCCATGGCTTCCATGAAGTCCTTCATGTAGCTTTCGACAATGGCACGAGAAATAGTGACTTCATCCATAATCCTAAATCCTAGTACCTAAATCCTAAACAAATTGCAGGCCCTAATTCCAAACTTCACGACCCGCTTGTTCTGCGCATTAGAGTTTTGATGAGAGGAATTAACTTTTTCCTTTCTTTTGTTTAGCATTTCGTATTTAGTGCTTAGAGTTTTCTCCTCTTAGTCGGCCTCCCTTTAGCTACAGGAGCAGCAGCTTTGAAGACGTGCCAGCTAGTATACGCCCGTCGTCAGCCAATGTCTAGCCACTTAAGAGGTTCTGGGCACTCTGAACCATTTCTCATTTGTCATTGCGAGCACCTGATAGGTATGTGGTAATCTCCACGCCCCTCCACCGAGATTGCTTTGGTTGACTTCGTCAGCCTCGCAAAGACACGGGAGGGTGTCATGGCCTGCGAAGCTCGGCAATCTCTGTGATGGCTCCAAGTGCTCTAGGGCTTGTGATGGTCGATTATGTTCTGTGGTATTACAAGGGGCTTCGTGCCGTTGTACGCAAAGTTCCAGCAGCCGTACTGGTCAGTCAAGGCCTCATCGTATCCGTCTCCGAAATCCATTGGCCAGACGCCAACCTTCTTCCATGTACCAGCCTCTGCATCCCACTGCCACTGGGCGCCAATGCCGGTCAAGAAGCCAGGGCCGTAGACCAGGTCGTGAGTGGTATGCGCCGGCATTGTCCAGTCCTTCGCATCATACTTATACGTATAGTTGTCGCTACCAAGATCATACAGCGAACGTACCTGAGCCTCAGTGAGTGCTGGCTTCCCGGCCGCTGTCGTTCCCGGCCCGGGATAATAGGCAGTCAAGCCGGTCGTGGTGACCTGAGCATTTGCCGGGTCTTCCAGCCACTGAATAATGTCCTCAGCCCGCGCGTATGCAGTTCCGTTAACCGCGTTGTACCAAGCCACCGCTTCGATAGCCTTCTGCAGACCCAGAAGAGCATCATAGGTAGCAGCGGTATTGAGTGGGTACTCTCCTGAGGTAGAATTCGTGAACACGGTAAGGAAATTTCCCGTCTTCTCGGTTTGCTCTACCCCCTCTGCCCAGGTATCCAGCATGACTTCGTAAGCACAAGCGGGGCCACCGGGGGGAGCTGCGGTAAGGTTACCAGCACCCCAAGGGCTCCTAAGCTGGGCCATCACGTTAATGCCCACCGACATAGCATTCGGTACGTAAGATCCGCGCAGCATATCATAGAGAGCGCCAGCATTGCCAGAGAAGACAGGGATGATAAACTGGGGATCTAAGGCTCCTATCGAGGTCAGCGCACTCTCCATTTTCACTGTGCCTCCCGTTGCATCTACCCAGTATGGGCTACCGACAAGGTTCACGTTTATACCCTGCAGCAATTCCATGATAACTACTACCTGCTTATAGGCCCATGCCAGATTATCAGCGATTATGGCGGCATTCAGCGTATAATCAGCCGCTACTCCCATTTGCTCTCTCAGCCTCGTTGCAGCAGTTCCTAGTATCCTAACAACGCTCTGCCCCATGAAATATTCATTATACGGCGTGCCCTTGAACCAGAACCGGTAGGCCGCGTAATCGTCAACTACACTGTGCTGTAGTGCCTCCGTGGCAGCACCACAGTTGATGAAAATCACCCCCTTCTCTATAGCCACATCTCGGTAGACCTCAATGGCTTCTGTTCGGAAACCGCCGAGGATGAAGTCCACGTTGTCTATCGCTGTCGTAAGAGCCAACACGCCAGTGAGACCAGTAGGATCCACGGTTTCTTCGCCGGTCTCTATGGGAACCAACTCCAAAACATAAGACACGCCGTCGATGTCTACCCCACCATTGCGGTTGATTGCCTCCTGTGCCAGCGTGGCGCCTGTCCATTGCATCACGCCAGCCGTGTAGTTCAGTTCCCCGGCTATACCGATATTAATTTTCCCACCTTCGAAGGCATAGAGTACTGGCTCGGGTTTTGCTGCACCACAGCCCGGTAGTACCAACCCTATCACCAGAAGACTGGCCATAATCAGGAAGACAATTCTTTTCACTGCGTAGCAACCTTCTTCTTAGTTTGCGGCTTCTCCAATCTCAGCAGAGCTAACCACTGATGCTGGAAGAAACCAGTCAACAATCAGTTGCCTCCAGCAACTTAATCTCTATACACTATATCACGGTACTATCTCTTTTCTTGGTTTCTGGTCTCCAAATTCTTGTGGTTACCTGATTTATAGGCCCAGCTTGTAAACGCTTTACATTTTGAGTCGTCATTTTGATTCTTGACATCTAACCTTTGAATTGTAACATGTAAATGCTAAAATCCCGTTAAGATTCATGGAGATGCGGCAATTTTATAGTGGGCGGTGGGCAGGAGAGGGGGAATACATCCTCGCCTGTCCTCTCCCTTCAAAAGAGAGGGATTCCCATGGAGATTTCTGGTCGTACTGTGACAGCTATCTATTACGCCTTATACTTCCACCTTGTTCCATGAGGGGTGTCTTCAATGATTACCCCTAAATCGGCTAATCCATTCCTAATTTTATCGGCGAGCTTCCATTGCTGGTTCTGACGTAGATCATCCCTGGTGGATGCCAGGAGACTGATAAATGCTTCCGTGTCAGATGTGGTCTGTGTTTTTTCCTTTAAAGTAAGACCTAGAATGCCTGCTAGCTTCAGGAGGGTATGTTGCGCTTTAGTTATATTTGCACCCTGTTCAGCGCCCCTGTTTATTTCCCTCGTCAATTCGAAGAGTACTGCTATTGCCTGCGCAGTATTGAAGTCATCGTCCATGGCTTCGACAAATTTCTGCTCGAAGGGCTTCACATCAAGTATGGCAATCCCTTTATCTCCATCACCTTTCTGACCCAATGCCGAGCGCAGTCTTTCTACTCCCCTTTCGCTTGCTTCCAAAGCCTCTTCACTATAGCTAAGCGGACTTCTGTAATGTGAGCCGAGGACAAAAAGGCGAATGGCGTCAGAGCTAAAGCGGTCTAGAGCATCTTTGATGCTTACCAAATTACCTGTACTCTTACTCATTTTTTGCTTATCCTGCTGCATCAGCCCATTATGTAGCCAGTATCGGACAAAAGGAGTCTCCCGGGTAAAACTTTCTGATTGAGCTATTTCATTCTCGTGATGAGGGAAGACAAGGTCTTGCCCGCCACCATGGATATCAATAGTGTTGCCGAGGTACTTTAACGCCATAGCACTGCACTCTATATGCCACCCTGGCCTACCCTTCCCCCAGGGACTCTCCCAGAAGGGTTCACCAGGCTTTGACGCCTTCCATAAGGCGAAATCTAACGGATATTCCTTCTTTTCTTCGTAAGTACCTGTTTTGGAAATCATGTCTGATAAGTTCCGGTGACTCAGTTTGCCATAGTCAGGGAAATTCCTGACGCGGAAGTAAACACTCCCCTCAGACTCGTATGCATAACCCTTTACTAGCAGGCCTTGGATAATTTCAATAACTTTTGGTATTTCTTCGGTTGCCTTGGGATAGACATCCGCTCGCTCTACATTTAATGCATCCATATTAGCGAAATATTGGTCAGTGTATTTATTGGCCAGTTCCGCTGGCGGAACTCCTGATTGATTGGCACGCTCTATAATTTTATCGTCTATGTCGGTAAAGTTTTGTACGTGTTTAACTTTATAGCCTTTGAATCCTAGATAGCGCTTGATTACATCGAAGATTATGTAAGTCATGGCATGCCCGATATGGCTTTCGTCATAAGCAGTAATCCCACAGACATACATGGTTACCACTCCGTTGCGGTCACGAAAATCTTCCTTCTGTCCGGTTAAAGTATTAAATATCTTCATCTCTTTTCCCCCAGAGGGTGACTCACAACTGTCTCACTCTTATTCATCGAATAATATCTCAATTCGGCTAGATTTTCAAAAACTTGACAAGGTCATCAAACCGCGTTATTATGTACAAAGTTAATTAGTTTTGTCAACAATCCATGAGGATTCAATGAAACTTTCTACTAAAGGTAGATATGGACTCAGGGCACTTCTAGATTTGGCTCTTCATCAAGATGAAGGGTTGGTTCTATTAAAGGATATCGCCCGGAGGCAGGAGGTTTCACTCCCGTATCTGGGGCATTTGGTTGCTCCTCTTATAGCTGCCGGCCTGGTGAAGAGCACACGAGGAGCTCGGGGTGGTGTCTTGCTGCTTAAGCCGCCCGCAGAGGTCAAGCTTACTGAGATTGTTCAACTGCTTGAGGGCTCTATCGGCCCTGTGGACTGTGTAGATGATCCCAAGTCGTGCCACCGTTC
>JAOUFZ010000007.1 GCA_029857995.1 Dehalococcoidia bacterium | reverse complement strand
ACCCTGGGATTAATCCTGTGGCCGGTACGAGGCAAAGAGGGCGCAGTTTTCCAGACAAAGAGCGCTGGTGTCCTTGGCAACTTCGTGAGTTTCTTCAGAAGGCTGTTTCGTGCCTGATTTGTGAAAGGAGGTTAGAATGGCAAAACAAATTTTTACTCCGAGTCCAGCAAGAATCAAAGCTATAGGCATTGGTGGCGGCGGCTCCAATGCCATTACTCGTATGGTCCGCGAAGGCATTAAGGGCGTTGACTTCATCGCCATGAATACCGATGGTCAAGCATTGGCTCTAGCCGAGGCTCCTACCAGAATTCAACTGGGTGAAAAATTGACCAGGGGTTTGGGGGCCGGCGGTGACCACAAGGTTGGAGCCAAGGCAGCGCAAGAAAGCTGCGACATAGTTGAAGAGATCGTGCAAGGTGCCGATATGGTATTTATTGCCGCTGGCATGGGCGGTGGCACAGGCACGGGTGGCATCCCTGTAGTGGCTGACGTAGCCAAAAAGAGTGGCGCTCTCACCATCGCAGTCGTGACCAAGCCCTTTACTTTCGAGGGGATGCATAGAAGCGAAGTGGCCGAGGAAGGACTGATCGAGTTGACCAACAAGGTCGATACACTTATCATCATACCTAATGACCGCCTTCTTCAGCTTTGCGATGCCAAGACGACTGTGGACAACGCCTTCAGGCTGGCTGACGATGCTCTTCGTTTAGGGGTGCAGGCTATCTCCGAAGTAGTTACCGTTCCGGGACTGATCAATCTCGACTTCGCTGATATTAAATCGGTAATGAAAGACGCTGGCCCAGCCTGGATGTCTGTGGGCAAAGCCGGCGGGCAAAGTCGCGCGGCTGAAGCGGCCAAGGCTGCTATGGCCAGCCCGTTGCTCGACGTATCCATAAACGGAGCCACAGGGGTGCTATTCAATATCACGGGTGGGCCAAGCCTCACCCTGTTCGAGTGTAACGAGGCTGCTCAGATAATTGGCCAGGCAGTGGACCCCGATGCCAACATAATCTTTGGCGTGGTCTTTGACCCCAAGATGGATAGTGAAGTCCGAATCACCGTTATCGCTACTGGCTTCGCTAAGACACCTACCGGAGGAATACGCAGCGCCGAGGAGCTTCGTCGCCTGATAAGAGGCGGCAGCGATGCTCTCGACATGCCCTCTTTCCTACGCCGCGCTAACCGTTTTCCGGCTTCCCGGCTGGAGAATAAGCCTCAAGCTCCTGCACGGGTTACCCCAGAGCCAACCAGAATCTCTCGACAGTAAACCTAAGCCTCATATAAGGGGAAGGGGGTAGCTCCCGCTACCCCTTTCCCCTCCGTCAGTGTAACAAACCCCCAGTACTCAGAGCCCTCGGTGCTGGCTTGCATTATTCTTATGGTTGTGCCATAATATATATGGCCTTTAAATCAGTCCAGCGAGGCTGGTAAGGGGAGACATGCTTAAGCAGACCTCAATAGAAGCATCAAGTGGGACCTCTTGCCGGTTTGAAGGCAGGAGGTTTTTTGATGCCTGAAAAGATTCTCCTCACCTCAAAGGAGATAGAGCGGGCGCTGGCTCGTATTGCCCACGAGATTGTAGAAAAGAATAAGGGTGCGGAAGATGTTGTGCTCGTAGGTATGCGAACTCGGGGGGTGCCTTTAGCCAAGCGCATAGCTGAAATAATCGAAGGTTTCGAAGGAATCCCGACTCCTGTGGGCGCCCTGGACATTAGCCTTCATCGCGATGATATTTCACCTTCAGAATTAAGGCCGGCGAACCCCAGCCTCACTGATATCCCCATTAGTATCGCCGACAGGCGGGTAATCCTGGTTGATGATGTTCTCTATACTGGACGGAGCATTCGTGCCGCTATGGATGCCCTCATGGACTTGGGGCGTCCGAAGACCATTCAATTAGCTGTACTTATCGACCGTGGCCATCGAGAACTTCCTATTCGAGCCGATTACGTCGGTAAGAATATACCAAGCTCTAAAGACGAGGAGATACAAGTTCAACTTCAGGAGGTTGACGGTGTAGATAAAGTGGTGATCGAGAGTCTAGCAAACAAGCAGCTAGCACCGGGTAATTGAGGAGGTGCAGAAATCATGAGTCTAGCAAATAGAAGTCTGGTGACGATAGACGATTTATCTGACGGGGAGATCGAAGCGCTGTTTTCCTTGGCGGACGAAATGGCGGATTCTCCGAAGGACCAGGCCGGACTATGCCATGGGAAGATCATGGCTAGCTTGTTTTTTGAGCCAAGCACCAGAACGAGGCTGTCTTTTGAAGCTGGGATGCTCAGACTCGGGGGTCGCGTCATAACTGCCGTGGACATAGGGGCAAGCTCCTTGGCCAAAGGTGAAAGCATTGCTGATATGGCAAAAGTGGTTGGGAGCTATGCTGATGTAATTGTCATCAGGCATCCATGGGAAGGAGCAGCCAGAGTGGTTGCTGACTATGCCGGCGTTCCTGTCATAAATGCCGGCGACGGGAGCCACGAACATCCCACCCAGACTTTGTGCGACCTCTACACCATTAGAAAAGAGAGGCGAGCTATTAAGGGCCTCAGAATTGCTCTGTGGGGGGACTTGAAACACGGGCGGACCGTACATTCCCTGATTTACGCCTTAGCCAGGTTTGGGGCCACTATCCTCTTCCGCCCCGGCCCAGGGCTGGAGATGCCCGAGCATGTCCTGACGAGGCTAAGCACAGAGTATAAAGGTGAGCTAAAAACATGTCGGAATCTGAACCAAGAACTGGACAGGAAGCTCTTCCCCGTTGATGCGATATACGTCACTCCGAGTAGCCCACATCAACTTGCCATGTTGCCTGACATAAGTGTTCGAGTTGAACTGAAGGCCGGGGTTGATGCCCTCTACGTCACCAGGCTTCAAAAGGAAAGGCAAGCACCCACAGTAGAGGTGCAAGAGTTGGAAAAAGGTTACCCGGTGGTAGATAAAAAACTCCTTAAAGGAAAAGAGTTCGCGAAGACACTTGTTATGCATCCGCTGCCTCGTGTTGATGAGTTGACCCATGAGGTGGATGCTGACCCCCGGAGCATGTATTTCAAGCAGGCGGCATATGGGGTGCCTATCAGGATGGCGCTACTGGCCGTCCTATTGGGTGCCAAGGAAGTCACAATTCCTAAAGAAGAGGATCCTTTTATCCCGAAGATTGATCATCCCGTTTACAAGCGGGATTCCGGAGTCAAGTGCCCTAATACAAACTGTGTCTCAAACCAGGAAACGGAAGTAAGGTACATAAAACCTGAGTTCAGAATAGTGAGTCGCCAGCCTCTAACGTTGAGGTGTATCTATTGTGACCATGAACTTCATCCTCAATATGTAGCCAGTTCAGAGTGGCATCAAAGGAAGTTGGAGAACAAGAAATATCACAGCACTGATAGCCACTTCGCTCAGAAGATTAGAACCGAGAATCTGATTGTCTTCGCTTCGGATAGAGAAGCTCAGACCCAAGGATTCAGACCTAGCAGCTACGCCAGACAGTGAACAAGGAAGCTATCTCTCTGCTCATTCATGGCGGCCGCATAATTGACCCCGGCCAAGGTATGGACCAGCTTGGTGACCTGCTTATTGCTGAGGGCCGGATTCTGCAGGTAGGGGGCACTGTTATTCTAAGCCGAAGCCTTGAGCGTGGCGAAGGGAAAGTGAAGAATCTAGATGCCACGGGACTGGTTGTCTGCCCCGGCTTTGTAGATCTCCACTGTCACCTCCGGGAGCCAGGTTTTGAGGATAAGGAGACAATTGCCACAGGAACAAAAGCAGCCGCGATAGGCGGTTTTGTCGCCGTCTGTTGCATGGCAAATACGGAGCCGCCTTTAGATAATGCCGCTATTGTGGATTGGGTTAAGCGAAAAGCGAGCAAGGATAGCGTCGTTGCCGTCCTCCCTATAGGTTGTGTGACCAGGGGCAGGAAGGGCGAAGAATTAACCGATATGGCTGGGCTGGCTGAAGCCGGAGTGGTTGCTTTTAGCGACGATGGCGACCCCGTGGCAAGCTCACAGCTTATGCGTCGTGCCATGGAGTATAGCCGAGACCTGGGCTTGCCAATCATCGACCATTGTGAGGACAAGGGGCTGAGCGACAATGGAATCATAAACGAAGGTCAGATATCTGCTAAGTTGGGACTGAAAGGAATTCCCGCAACCGCTGAGGAGGTTATGGTAGCCCGTGACTTGACTCTGGCAAAGATGACCAAGTCCAGACTTCACATTGCCCATGTAAGCGCCAAGGGCTCTGTGGAACTCATTCGCCATGCCAAAGAAGAAGGGATTTCGGTAACCGCCGAGGTCACACCCCACCACCTGACCTTAACCGAAGAGAGAATTGTGAGGGAGCCCCCAAACAAGCCCTTTGATACCAATGCCAAAGTGAACCCGCCCCTGCGCACCAAAGAGGATATCCAAGCCTTAATCAAGGGGCTTAAAGACGGGGTAATCGATGCCATAGCCACTGACCATGCTCCGCACACTGTGGCGGACAAAAATTGCGGGCTGGAGCTAGCTGCTTTTGGCATCAGTGGCTTGGAAACCGCTTTTGGCTGCCTCATGAGCTTGGTGCACCAAGGAGAAATAAGCCTTACTCAGCTGATTTCTAAGCTAACTTGTGAGCCAGCAAAAGTCATTGGTAGAAATGGTGAATTAGGTACCTTAAGGGCAGGTGCTCCAGCTAATATCGCCATACTCAACCTTGACCAGGAATGGATAGTGAATAGCCGCAATTTTGCCTCCAAAGGCAAAAACACCCCTTATGATGGCTATCAGTTCAAGGGCAAGGTAATGGCGACCATAGCAAATGGCGAGATAGTCTACATAGACCACTCCCTTGTCATTGCGAGGAACGAAGTGACGAAGCAATCTCATGTCTAAGAAAGCGATTTTAGTTCTCGAAGATGGCTCGGTTTATGAAGGCCATTCCTTCGGTGCCAGGAGTACTACCTATGGTGAGGTCGTTTTCGACACGAGCATGACCGGCTATCAGGAAATGCTCACCGACCCATCCTTCGCTGGCCAAATCCTGATCCCCACCTATCCTCTGATTGGCAACTATGGCATCAACGAATCCGATTTTGAATCCAGCCAAATTCAGGTCAGGGGTTTAGCTGTTCGAGAATATTGCCTTCGCCCCAGCCACTGGCAGAGTACCCGAACTTTGCACGAGTTCCTGCTGGCTTACGACATCCCAGGCATCAACGGCATAGATACCCGTGCCCTGACTCGCCACTTGCGCTTGCAAGGAGCCATGATGGGAATGGTCACCTCGGAAATGACCGTTGAGGAGGCGTCAGAAGAGCTAAAAACCTTACCCAGATATGATGTTACTGATTTTGTTCGTCAGGTTAGCACCGAGAAGGCATACGAATGGCAATCCCGTGCGCCTGCCGCCACTGATTTGATATCCTCTCCCTTCACGGGAGAGGATAAAGGTGAGGGTGAAACGAAGCAATTTCACATCGCGGTTATCGACTATGGCTTGAAATACAACATACTGCGCATCTTGAGCCAGCTTGGCTGCCGGGCAACGGCTATCCCGTGGACCGCTCCAGCAGAAGATGTCTTAGCCTTAAACCCCGATGGCATTGTCTTATCACCAGGCCCAAGCAATCCTGTTCTCCTTGACGATATAACGGACACGGTAAAAGAGCTTATCGGACGAAAACCAATAATGGGCGTATGCCTGGGGCATCAGCTTATAGGCAAAGCTTTAGGAGCCAAGACCTTCAAGCTCAAATTTGGGCACCGTGGCGGCAACCATCCGGTGCGGGATTTAGCTACTGGCAGAGTTTATATAACTGCCCAGAACCATGGCTATGCCCTGGACGCCGATACTTTGAAAGGGGGGCTTGAGGTGAGCCACATAAACTTAAACGATGGCACGGTGGAAGGTCTTCGTCATCGAGACTTGCCTATCCTGTCCATCCAGTACCACTCCGAGGCTGCCCCGGGCCCGCTGGACAATATGTATCTATTTGAGAAATTTCTGGAGATGGTGAGGGACTAGAATAGAGAAGAGGAGATATGTCCAAACCATCTAAGGTTTTAGTGATTGGCTCGGGGCCGATAATCATCGGGCAGGCGGCGGAGTTCGATTATTCCGGGACCCAGGCGTGCCGGGCTCTACGGGAGGAAGGCGTGACTACAGTCCTGGTGAACTCAAACCCGGCCACCATCATGACCGACGAGGGCATCGCCGATATCGTTTATATTGAGCCACTTACCGTGGAAGTGCTGGCGCGCATAATTGAGAGGGAACGCCCGGATGGCTTATTGCCCACCCTGGGAGGGCAAACGGGGCTTAATCTGGCAGTGGAGTTAGCCGATGCCGGCGTACTCGACAAGTACAATGTAGGCTCTCTGGGCACACCAATAGAAACGATAAAGAAGGCCGAGGAAAGGTCTTTGTTCAAGCAGCTTCTTCTTGATATTGGCGAACCTGTGCCCACCAGCAGAACTGTGAAATCGGTGAAGGAGGCCATGGACCTGGCCAATTCAATTGGGTTGCCTCTCATCGTCCGCCCTTCCTACACCCTGGGAGGCACCGGCGGCGGCATTGCCCATACTACGAAAGAGTTGGAACAGATTGCTACTAATGGCTTGGATTCCAGCATGAGCCACGAGGTCCTGGTGGAGCAATGTGTTTTAGGCTGGAAGGAAATTGAGTTTGAAGTCATGCGAGATGCTGCTGATAATTGCATCGCCGTGTGCATCATGGAGAACATTGACCCTATGGGTATACATACCGGGGATAGCATCGTGGTGGCCCCCAGCCAGACTCTCACCGATAAGGAATACCAGATGCTTAGGTCGGCCAGCCTTAGAATCATAAGAGCGCTAAAAATCGAGGGCGGCTGCAATATACAGTTTGCCCTCACTCCACATCCCATAGTCGCAGACAAATGGGCCCCTGACCAGAAGGGAGTCGCCAGAAGCGAATACCACGTAATTGAAGTCAATCCCCGCGTCAGCCGTAGTTCGGCTTTGGCCAGCAAAGCCACTGGCTATCCTATTGCCCGGGTGGCTGCCAAAATAGCCATAGGCAAGAGGCTCGATGAGATCCCCAATAGGGTCACAGGTAAAACGCTGGCATCCTTCGAGCCAGCCGTGGATTACTGCGTAGTCAAGATTCCCAGATGGCCCTTTGATAAATTTGCTCTGGGTGACCGAAAACTTGGCAGCCAAATGAAAGCCACTGGTGAAGTAATGGCCATTGCCCGGTGTTTTGAGGCCGCTCTACAAAAGGCGGTGCGCTCCCTGGAATTCGGCAGACGCACTCTGCTCTGGGAGGACCCCACTTGGAGTAAAGGGGAAGGGCTTAATTCATACCCACTTCACCCTAACGACTTAAGGCTATGGGCGATTATGGCGGCGCTAAGAAGGGAAGCCATGCCTGAAGAGCTTTGCCAACTCACCGGCATAGACCCATGGTTCATGTATAAGTTCCAGAATATTGTGGATATGGAGAGGAAGCTCCTCTCCGAACCATTGACACCGGAGCTTCTATGGGAGGCGAAGAGGCTGGGCTTTTCCGATGAGCAAGTAGGCACTTTGGCCGATAGGTTGCCGGAGCAGGTAAGACAGGCTCGCCAACGATGGCAAATCCGCCCGGTGTACAAGATGGTGGATACCTGCGCCGCTGAATTCGATGCTGAGACCCCCTATTTCTACAGCACTTATGAGAAGGAGAATGAAGCCGAGCCTTTGGCAGAGAAGAAAGCTCTAGTCATCAGCAGCGGACCCATACGCATCGGACAGGGAATTGAGTTCGATTATTGCTGCGTTCATTCAGCCTGGGCGCTTCAAGAGATAGGCATAAAGAGCATCCTGGTCAATTCCAATCCTGAGACGGTTTCCACCGATTTTGACACCAGTGATCGCCTCTATTTCGAAGCATTGGACGAGGAAAGTATCCGAAACATACTCGAGAACGAGAGTAATGACGGCTCTGCTCCACCATCTATCGTCCAGCTTGGTGGACAGACACCTATCAATTTGGTCGGGGTCTTAGCTCGCAACAATTTACCAATACTCGGCTCGAGTGCCGACGCTATAGACATCGCCGAAGACCGCCGACGCTTCGAAGATTTCCTGGACAGATTAGGTATTCCCCAGCCTCCAGGGGCCGGAGTAACATTTGTCGAAGAGGCATTGAGCGTAGCCAAGACTTTGGGCTATCCAGTATTGGTGCGCCCTAGCTATGTTTTGGGGGGCCGGGCTATGGAAATCGTGTACAACGAACCTGAGTTAATCCGCTACCTGACACTAGCTCTGGAGATGGATAGCCAGCATCCTGTGCTTATTGACAAATACTTCCAGGGTAAGGAGGTTGAGGTAGATGCCATTTGCGACGGGGAAAGGGTTCTTATTCCTGGCGTAATGGAGCATATTGAAAGAGCTGGCGTACATAGCGGTGATGCCTTGGCTATCTACCCGGGAATCAATCTCACTCAAGACGAAGTAAATGCCATGGTGGATTACACCATCAGAATTGGACTGGCTCTGGGAATTAAAGGGTTGATGAACGTCCAGATGGTAATCATGAGGGAAAATGGTCGCTCAACGGTATATGTTTTCGAGGTAAATCCCCGCGCCAGCCGAACCGTGCCTTTTATCTCCAAGGTAACCGGCGTGCCCATGGTAAGAATTGCCACCAAGGTCATGGCCGGGATCAGCCTCAAGGAGCAAGGCTATGAAGGCGGGCTGTGGAAGAGACAAAAATTGGTAGGCATAAAGGCTCCCGTTTTCTCTATGTCCAAGTTGACTGAAGTAGATAGCTACCTCGGGCCTGAGATGAAATCTACGGGCGAGGTTATGGGGATTGATTACAGCTTTGAAGCGGCCCTGGTTAAGGCCCTTTTAGCTGCTGGATTGATGCTGCCTCAAGGAGGTAGTCTGCTACTTAGCATCGCCGACAAGGATAAAGCTGAAGCTGAGCCTCTGATTAAGCAATTGCATTCCCTTCACCATGAGCTCTACGCCACGGAGGGGACCGCGGAGATGATTGAATCTATGGGGCTCCCGGTAAAACTGGTGACCAAGAAGCTCAGCGAAGGGCATCCTAACGTTGTTGATGTTATTCAAGGTAATTCTGTGGCCGGAGTGATTAACACCATCACTGGAGGCCGTATTCCATTGAAGGATGGCTTGGCTATCAGGCGTGCCGCTGCCGAAAAGAGGATACCATGCTTCACCTCATTAGATACTGCGCGGGTAGCGATAGAGGCGCTAGCAAGCGGCAGCCAGATCTTTAACGTTCAACCACTCGGGGAGTACTTAAGAAAAGCAAAAGGCAAAAGTTAAAAATCAAAATTACAATTTAAAATGGAAAAAGGGGTCGTTTTTGATTTTTGCCCTGTCATTTTGACTTTTGATATTCTATTTTTGATTTTATTCAGGTTCTAGCATGAAACAAACCTTGTGTTCCATAACTTCTAACGTGGAGGTCATGCCCGGCATACACCTCATGTGGATTGAGGCGCCAGATATAGCAGCGGCGGCTCAGCCTGGACAATTCATCACAGTACGGTGTGGGGATTTCACATTGCGTCGCCCTTTCAGCATTCACCAATCTTCTCCCTTGACGGGAGAGGATCCAGGTAAGGGTGAGATTGCCATCCTATTCAAGGTAACAGGCAAAGGCACACTCTGGCTGTCACAGCGAAAAGCAGGCCAGAAAATAGACATCCTTGGCCCTTTAGGCAAGGGGTTTGCTATCGCACCAAAATCCAAGAACTTGCTGCTGGTGGCGGGGGGAATTGGCCTCGCTCCGCTAATTTTTCTCATGCAGCAAGCTTTATCCCAGCACCAGATAACTCTAATCCATGGGGCGAGCACTGCTGCTCAGCTTCACTATAATAACTGTAAGCTGGCAGCTATCGGCTATCAAAGAGTCCAATTTATTCCCGTCACCGAGGATGGCAGCACGGGTCAGAAAGGCAAGGCCACGGATGTCTTGCCTGATTTCTTGGACTGGGCCGACCAGATATATGCCTGTGGTCCTGTAGGTATGTATAAGGCGATGACGCAGATGTCATTGGGAGCAAACAGAAGCAAGCTCAAGCTAAGAAAGTGTCAGGTTTCCCTGGAGGTAAGGATGGGATGTGGTTTTGGAGCTTGCTATGGCTGCACCATAAATACTAAGAAGGGTTTAAGACACGTATGCCGCGATGGACCTGTATTCGAGTTGGACGATATCATATGGCAGGAGGTAAGGATATGACCGTAGAAACCAAGGAAATCAGCCTTCAATCAAGAGGCAATTGCGACATCATCGATATAACCTCTCAGGTGGCCAGGAATGTGGAGAAATCTGGTATAAAGAACGGAACAGTCACCTTGTTCGTAGTCGGTTCCACGGCCGGACTAAGCACCATAGAATATGAGCCAAACCTGCTTTCCGATTTCAAGGATATGTGGGATAGGGTGATGCCCCAGAACATCCCTTATGAGCATAATAAGACTTGGGGGGACGGCAATGGCCATTCCCATGTGCGGGCCTCTACTCTCGGAGCGTCACTAACTATTCCTTTCGTGGACAAGAAACTAACTCTAGGCACCTGGCAGCAGATAATTTTCGTGGATTTCGATAATCGCCCCAGGTCCAGAAAGCTTGTTGTTCAGATATCAGGCGAGTAAGCAAAGGATCAAATTTTCATTGTCATAAACTTGATAGGCCGAGGCGATGCGGTAACAATCTGATTGCGCATTCTGGCCGACTATTAACCCTTGCCTTTTCGATTGCGTCAGTTGTCAGTGTGAGTCAAAACTGCTAGATTTATGTCAATGACTTACCGTCGTATAGTGGCTAAATTCGGCACCAGCCTCCTTACCTCGGGCACTGACCATCTAGACTTGCAAGTTATGTCAAGTCTGGTGGAGCAGATAGCCCGACTCCACAGCCAGGGAAAGGAGATGGTAGTAATCTCTTCCGGAGCTATTGCCTCGGGAAGACAGAAGCTCAAAAAAATTGCGGAACGCAAGAATACCCCCTTTAAACAAATCCTGGCTTCGGTGGGCCAAAGCCACCTCATGTATACCTACGAACAACTTTTCAGCCAGTATGGCATAACCGTAGCACAGGCATTGCTTACAAAGGAAGACCTCTGTGACCGCAGTGGCTATCTTAATGCTCGCAATACCCTACTGGCCCTTATCGAGCTGGGCATAATCTGCATTGTCAATGAGAATGACGTTGTCGCCATTGATGAGATTGAAGAGCTCAAATTCGGGGATAACGATAATCTTTCTGCCATGGTAGCTAACCTGGTTGATGCTGACCTGCTGGCAATGCTCACCGACATCGGTGGCTTATACACTGCCGACCCACACTACAGTCCTCAAGCCCAACTTATCCGGCGGGTAGAGAAGATTGACGCCGAAATCGAACGCATGGCTTGTGATACTGCCAGTCGCCAAGGAACTGGCGGCATGGCTGCCAAGGTTGAAGCAGCTAAGCTAGCTACCTCTTCCGGAGTAAAGGTAATCATTGCCGATGGACGAGAACCCGACATACTGGTGAGGATCAGCCAGGGAGAAGATATCGGCACTTTCTTCCCTGCTCAGGTCAATAAGATGGAGAGCAGAAAGAGGTGGATGCTCAGCGGGCTGGCTTCCAAGGGCAAGGTCACAGTGGACAAAGGCGCTGCCTCAGCCCTTAAGGAACACAACAAGAGCCTCTTACCTGCCGGAGTTATGAAAGCCGAGGGCAAGTTTCAGCGCGGTGATATTGTGGATATCCTGAACGAGAAAGGCAAACGCATAGGCTGTGGCATTTCCAACTATAATTCTTCCGATTTAGCTATTATCGGAGGGAAACACTCCGATGAAATCGCGAGCCTCCTTGGCTATGACTACGGCGACGAAGTGGTTCACAGAAATAATATGGTGATGGTGTGAATAGCAAGGAGTAAGAACCATGAAATCAGCCGTAAAAGAATTGGAGGAAAAGGGAAAGGCAGCTAAGGCAGCGTCGAGGAAACTGGCGTCCCTTTCTACGGAAACCAAAAATAGAGCTTTGCTCAATATTGCCGAGGCTCTTATTGATAAGCTGAATGAAATCCTGGTTGCCAACAAGATTGACTATGAGAAGGCGAAGGCTTCGGGGATGAGTGAGGCTATGCTGGACAGGCTTATGCTGTCGCCATCTCGCCTGGAAGGCATAGCTCAGGACACAAGAACGGTGGCGGCGCTGCCCGACCCTGTGGGCGAAGAGTTCGAGATGCGAACCTTGCCCAATGGTTTACAAATAAGCAAGAAGCGAGTCCCTCTGGGGGTCATTGGTGCGATATATGAGAGCCGCCCCAATGTCACCATAGATATATCAAGCCTGTGCCTTAAATCAGGTAATGCCGTCATCCTCCGCGGCGGGAAAGAAGCCATAAATTCTAACAAAGCCCTAGCCAAGGTAGCCCAGGAAGCTTGCCACCAGGCTGGAGTGCCTAAGGGAGCAATTCAGTTTATCGAGTCCACAGACCGGGCTCTGGTTAAACACATGCTCAAGATGAAGGGAATAATCGACTTGATGATTCCCCGTGGCGGTGCCGAGTTGATAAAGCTTGTCTCGGAGAATGCCGCTATGCCGGTAGTTACCGGCGGCATCGGTGTCTGCCATATCTACATAGATAAGAGTGCCGATATAAATAAGGCGGTAGCTATCGCCTATAATGCCAAGACCCAGCGCCCTACCGTGTGCAATGCTCTGGATTGCATCCTGGCCCATAATCAGATTGCTCAAAATTACCTGCCGGCCATTGCCAAAGAGTGGGCTAAGGCCGGGGTAGAAATGCACTGCGACAAGCGAACCATGGCCATACTCAAGCAATGTCATTGCGAGCGAAGCGAAGCAACCTCCCCAGCTTTAAAGCTAGTCCCGGCCACGGATGAGGACTGGGGGAAGGAATACCTGTCGTTAAAGGCTGCCATCAAGGTGGTCGACTCTCTAGACGAAGCTTTAGAGCACATTGAGAAATATGGCTCGGGGCATTCCGAAGCTATCGTCACCGAAGACCACTCCGCAGCAACACGCTTCCTCAACGAAGTGGATGCCGCCTGTGTCTATGCCAACGCCAGCACCCGCTTCACTGATGGGGCACAATTTGGCTTAGGCGCCGAGATAGGCATAAGCACACAGAAATTCCACGCCCGGGGTCCTATGGCTTTGAAAGAGTTAACCAGCTATAAGTGGATTATTTGGGGCACTGGTCAAGTCCGGCCCTAGCCTTCAAATCATCAAGACAGAAACGTCACGAGGGCGAGCCGTGTATTCTTAAGAGTTCGCCTCGAGAGAGCCACACTGCCTTAACCTGCACAGGTCTAGCAGATGTCACGTGCCTTCTGAACCAGGGGATGCTCTGGGACTGCATTAGTGCAGTGACATGGAGTCGGGCCAGCTTTACCCTCAGGCTGTCCGGCAAGTCCATGCCCTGAAATCCCAAACGTCGAGCATGGGCATGAAAGGCAGTCCAACCATACACGGCAACGATGCCATCATATTTCCCATTGGCTACTTCTGTGGCCAGGAGCTGCAAGCCCTCCTTTGAGTAGGAGACGAATCCCCGTGGGAAGACCCTCCTACCTGAGCTCGAACTTGACCTGCGTTTCTCATTAATCCGTGCATTATTGAAATGGAGTTTGATGACAGGGTCGCCAGGCTTAACCTCACAACCATCCTGCAGCTTAATAGGACAGCCCTTGTGACGTCTCACCTCAATGCAGATGATACTGCTCTGTCCGACAGGCTTGATACCGAGGACTATTGTGTGGACTCCGTTTATTATGGGCAACAGAGCCCGTATAATAACTACTAAGAGAGCTGCCATATATCACTCCGGGAACTCATTTTCACCGCCTCATCACACCACCTCTCCCTGCATAGTCTTCTGGAACACCCGCGGGATTCCGGTCCCCAACAATCCGCGGCTATCGCGTTGAATGATTTACGTTGGAGACGATGTTCTTCCACTTCCCCATATGACGGGAGCGGTCTTCCAGCGCGGTCACCAGTTCTACACGAATAGACGGGCGTTCGACGCCCAGGGCATATAACTTCCGTGCCATCTGTTCCCGGACGCTACCAGCTACGTGTCCATTCCCCTGGTCGAACATCAATCGTAAACAGATGCCTTCCGGTTCATGAACTACCTGGTACTGCCGTATATCGGCGAAGCTTTCCAGAACGTTCCAAAAATGAACAGGATGAATGGCAACCTGTTTTCCCCCTCGACCGCGAAGATAAAGAACATCGTCACTCCTGCCGTTGATGGCCAGAATACGGCGGAATGGTTGGCCACACTGGCAGAGCTCGGGGGCCAGTACCATCATATCGGATATCTCGTAGCGGATGACGGGCTGAGTGAAACCAAAGAGACTGGTGAATAGAATCTTGTGTCCTAGAGTCCCGTCCGGCACGGGCTGATTGTTTTCATCCACTACCTCAACAATCCCGAGGTCTTCAAAGATGTGCATCCCCTGGCCAGAGTTGCACTCCATGGCGCGGAGTCCCTCCTGAGTGCCATAGATGTCAAAGACCGAGCTCTTTGGCCAGGCGGCCTGGAGTTGCTTCCTCAATTCGCTGGTCAGCGGTTCCCCACCACCGGCGATAATAGAAGGATTGATACGCAAGTACCCTTGAAGCTGCTCTGTCACAAGCAGCCCAAGCACGGACGGAAAACCCCGTAGCACGTGAGGTTGAAGGTAATTCAACCGCTGTACCAGCTCTTCGAGAAGAGCAGTAGCCGGCAGCACGTGATAACGGTAAAGACCCGTATCCATACTGAGCGGGAGGCGATAACTATCGTGCAGAGGACTGTGGGAACCAATGGTAACAATCGTGGGACGTCTCAATGAGAACGGAATCACCCCCATCCTGGCGGCAATCCGCATACTGGTCGCTTCCTGAATGCTCCATTCTTTGCGATTGAATACCACGACCGTTTTCAACCCCGAGCTACCCGCCGTAGTAAGCACACGATACTCATCCAGGTAATACTCGTCACCGCAAACGCGGGCCATGTGTTCTTGCAGTTGGGAGAGACGCAAGCGAGGGTCGGTGACAATTTGGTCGAAGTGTTTCATGTAGGTTTTCTTGTCCAGGATAGGGAAGTCCTGAAGACTATAGGGCTGGCTAATCCGGTGTGTCCTGCAGAACTCGCCGTAAAAGGGAGACTTCTGAGTGACCCAATCAAGAAGTTTAGCTAGCTGGCGCTGCTGATACTCATCAAGCTTGGCGCGGGGCCAGCACTCATGTTTGATCAACGCTTGCCGATAAACGATGGCTCGGGCCAGGTCTCCCAAGCGACGCACCGTATGCGGCTCTTTCATCCAGAATTATCCTCAAACTACCTTAGGGGCCATGTCCCTTCGGCCGCCTTCCAAATCATTTATAGGCTCCAGGTAATTCTCGGTTCAAAACTACATCGTTATACTAGGTATTTGGCATTATAAGCTGGTCACTACTTGTTGTCAAGTGTGCCGAGAATTTCTCACCGAGAAACCGCAGTAGAGGGATAATGGGTTATTGGAGGACTAGCTTGCGAAACAGAGTAAGTGCTCTCTGTACCTTTCTTTGTCACTCTGAGAAGCGCCTAAGCCCAAGCCCTGGGCGCAGCGAAGAATCTTGTGGCGCTAGAGCTGGTCAGGCAGAAACTCAATTCGAAAGGCGGAAACGTCAATTATTCTGGAGAAATCAGTTCAATCTCAAAGAGTTTAGGCCACAACTTTCCCGTCACAAACAAGCGATCGGCCTCTGCATCATACGCAATGCCGTTAAGAACGTCTACAGGCTCACTACGGTCTTCTGCGGTTAGGAGTCCTCTCAGATCTACCCACCCAATCACTCGACCTGTCTCAGGCGCAATCCTGGCAACTAGGTCTGTTTGCCACACATTGGCATAGATTTCTCCTTGGATGTATTCCAACTCATTGAGTCTGGCTATGGGGCCATCGTTGTCAAATACCTCAAGCTGACCGATTTCCTCAAAGGTCTGCGGGTCTAAGAAATGCAATGTCGACGTACCATCGCTCATGATTAAGTGCTCTCCATCATGCGTAATGCCCCAGCCTTCAGTAGAATAATTGAACTCTTGTAGTAACTCAAAACTGTTTTTGTCGTAGACAAACCCGATATTGGATTGCCAGGTCAGCTGGATGATCTCGTCTCCATAAATGGTTATGCCTTCACCGAAAAGTTGATCTGATAGTTCATGAATTTGTAAAATATCTCCGGTCTCCAATTCCACTCTACGCAAGGTGGATTGTCCAAAAAGCCCTGTTCCCTCATATAGAACGCCATCTTCAAAAACCAACCCTTGGGTGAAAGCATCGGAGTCATGGGGGTAGGTATTGGTTATATCATATGTATAGACTGGAATAACATTCGAATTACCAGGGATTAAGCACCCCTGAAGACTTAAGCAAGAGAAAATAAAAACTGCTCCTAGCAATGCAAAGCGCCCCGCGATGAATATCCTGAAGAGACGGTTCATGATGATTACCTTACTCACAACCTCCCGAATATTATAAAGGTAGAGTCCCGTTTAAGCAGCAGGCTGGGAATACTCTGGAGTCTAATCCTTTTTCTTAGGAAGATCCGGTAAGGGATTGCCAAAATACACCTTGGTATGGGGCCACGGTATTTCTATACCCTCGGCATCAAAGGCTTTCTTGAGGCGCAGCCTCAACTCCCCCATCACTGCCCACTGCTGAATGGGTTTAACATCCCCGAGAATCTTGATCTCTATTCCGGAGTCGCCTAGATTATCTACCCTCTCGACCTTGGGAGGGCTGATAATTTTCTCACGCCAGTTTTCATCCTCAGCGAGTTCCTTGCCCACGCGACCTATCACGCTTATGGCATGGTCAAGGTCGGTGCCATACCCTACCGAGATATTGAGATTGACCCTGGAAAAGTGTCTGGTGAAGTTGCTGGCTGTCTTAATCTCGCCGTTGGGCACGTGATGGACTATGCCATCCAGGTCACGGAGCACAGTCTTTCTCAAAGTTACTTCCTCCACCAGCCCACCAATATCGGCTACCCTGACTACATCACCCACCCTGTATTGGTTCTCCAAGATGATGAAGATGCCAGCGATGAGGTCTCTTATCAAGTACTGAGCGCCGAAGCCGATGGCTACACCGGCGATTCCGAAGCCAGCCAGGACTGGGGTGACGGCTACTCCTACCTCATCTAAGATCATCATTATGGCAACTATGATAATGAGTACCCGTCCTATACCCTTGAAGATAGACAGAAGGGTATTCGCCCTTTTTTCTATCCCTTCTTTGCTCTCTTTGTACCCGGTCCGGATTACGACACGGCGCACAATGGGCGGGAGAAACCTATTTAGGGCAAACGACAGCACAGCTCCCACCACCACTATGATAAGGATGCGGATGCCATGTTGTATTAGCCAATTGACTACAGTGGCCCAACTCAACTCTGGCATTTACTACCTCCGTTGTTCATACTTTTTGTATAGATTGACTCTATATTATTTTAGACAGAATGGACCCCGCTGTATAGCTGCGGTGCTTTTACCAAAGCTGATTCAGCGGTATACTTCCCGCCGATAACCTACTTGTAAAAAGCAGATTTGTTTCCCCCGGAGGGAGACATCCGAACTTCCTGCGATGTCTGGCCTATGTTCAGATTGGCAATAAAGAAAGGTATCACTATCTCCGACCTACAGCTCGCAAGAACTCGCCCTCTTCAATTTCAAGCTGCTTGAGAATATCCGAAAATAAGTAGGGGCTAATGGTTCTAGCCGGATGAATCGGGATAGGAGATCTGCGACAATCTTCATGGTGATATATAGCGTGACTGCCCTTTTGGCGAATCTTTTCAAACCCCAATGCTTGAAGCCCCTTAATCACCTCCCTGGCTTTAAGGGGAGGCAGCATTGTCATATGGCCACAGTAACCTTCTTTGTGTCAATTTCCTGCGGGATTTCCTCACCCCGCTCCTTTCGACATTCAAGGCAAAGCTCAAGCACTTCCTTGATATTAGCCAGACACTCCTCGTATGTTTCACCCTGAGCCTTTGCTTCTGGAAGCAAAGGACAACTGGCTATATAGAATCCATCAGGCGCCTTTCTCATGATAACGGTATATTCCATCCTTATTTCCTCTCTCTGATTATAGCACAGTGGTTGCGGAAAGCACTTGCCCCGGGCAGGGGGAAAATCCGAACTTCCTACGATGTCAGGCTCGTTACAGCTTTGACCAACAGCAGAAGGGAGGCTAGGAATTAGCTTTGTCTCGTGTGATCGTATCTAGTGAGGCCCTGGGGAGTCAATTTTGTTCTGCATTTGGCCCAGCTTGTTCATGATTTCCGCATGATCTTGCAGAAGCCGAGCGAGAAATTCTGCTAGGTAGCCACCAGCCTTCTGCTGGTGGAAGACAAATCCATGCAATCTAGTATATCCGAGTCGATTCAGAAGGAGATGAACATATCTGTCAGCATGGTAATCAACAGGCTTGTCATGGCGTTCACTGGTCAGAAACTGTAGTGCCGGTTCCGCACCATGCTGGTAGACTTCCATAGCCATAGGCCAATCGTTTCCCCAAATGTCCGCTTCGCCCAGATACTGCTCTCCTTCTTTGCCATGTGAGCCAAAGATGTGTCTGCTGAAAATTGCGGGTTGAGTAGCCTCAAGTTGCAAAAGCTTGGAATCCAGGCCTTGCTTAATTCTGTCTATTTCATCCTCTTTGCCATAAAATCGGAGCCTTATCTCGGGTTCTCGGAAGAAGTGCCAAGAACAGACAGCTCTTGTTGCTTTACATTCTTCAACATAGGGCGCAACAAATTGTTTTAGTACCGCATCAGTTACTGAGTAATCGGTAAGATGGATGTTAACCTCCACCCATTTGCATTCCTCTGACATGTCACCTCTCTCTTTACCAGCCTAGGAACTTTGTTCACGACTAGGATTCGAAATAGGTCATATTTGTCCTTCTACCCCTCGATAACCTCTTTGGTGCTGGGCACTCGGCCCAGGATTCGCTCATCAATGCGGGTAGCTGAGTCCAGGGCGCGCCCCAGGGCTTTGAACAAGGCTTCGGCTTTGTGGTGATCATTGACGCCGCTGAGCACTTTGGCGTGGAGATTAATTTTGGCTTCGGAAGCAAGGGACACCAGGAAATGGCGGACTAAATCAGCATCGAGGTCACCTATGCTGGTTTCGTTAAAATCTGCCTCGATTGCACTGTAGACCCTGCCCCCGATATCCACTGCTACCTCTGCCAGAGCTTCATCCATAGGCACGATAGCATGTGCCATACGAACGATGCCTTGCTTCTTCCCTAATGCCTGGTTAAGAGCCTTGCCCAAGGAGATAGCCACATCCTCGACCACATGGTGCTGGTCGGGACCCGAGGCAGAGATTTTTATGTCAAATACTCCATGCTGGGCTAGCTGGGTAAGGAGGTGGTCGAACATCCTTATGCCGGTGGTGATTTGAAATTGTCCGCTGCCATCAATGTTGAGTTCCACCCTTACAGTCGTCTCAGCAGTCTCACGAATTACTTTCGCTTTTCTTTCAGTCATATTTAACCTCCTTAGAATGCTTTATTGCACCCTCACCCTAACCCTCTCCCTTCGAGGGAGAGGAAAATGGTTGGGATTATTTCGCCTTCCTTTCATCACGAGATTGCTTCGCTTCGCCCGCAATGACAGGTAAGGTTTTAAGTGCGTCAACTAAAGCATCGGTATCTTCAGGTCGGCCCACGCTAATTCGCAGGCAATCCTTCAATAGCAGAGTATCAAAATACCGAACAAATATGCCCTTCTGCCGCAGTTGTTGCCAGATTTCTTTGGCGAGAGATTGCTTCACTTCGCTCGCAATGACAGCGGGCGGATGCTCTGGGCGATAGCTCAGGGAGCAAAGAATGAAATTAGCCTGGGAGGGATAAGGCTTTAGCCAACCCAGTTCCTTCAGTTTCCCGAATAGCCGCTCCCGTTCCTTAACTATCCTGGCAACATTAGCACGAAGGTGCTCTATATCGGCCAGAGAGGCTAACACCGCAGCCTGGGCTGCGGCATTGGCATTATAGGGCAGCTTAATTTTCATCAGATAATTAGCAATTTCTACGGGGAAAAAGCCATAGCCTATGCGTAAGCCAGCTAGCCCCGCCCATTTGCTAAAGGTACGTAAGACCATCAAGTTAGGATAAGAGGGCACTAGGTTGGCCACGGTCACATTATTACTGAATTCAAAATAGGCTTCGTCCACGACAACAATCTTCCCCGTATCAACAAGCTCCATAATTTCCTTCTTGGTGGCGGTATTGCCAGTGGGATTATTGGGCGAGGCAACAAAGATGACCTTTGCTTTTCTGGTCAAGGCTTTCTTGATACCAGCCATATCAAGGACAAAATCCTCAGTCCGGGACACATCGACCAGCCGACCACCACAAATCTCGGTGCTAAAGCGGTACATGCCGAACGTCGGCGGACAGTTGATAACCTCGTCACCGGGCTTGAGGAAAAGCCTGAGGATAAGGTCAATAAGGTCGTCGCTGCCCATGCCGCAGACAACGTGCTGGCGCCCCAACCCTGTATATTCTTCCAAAGCCTTCCGTAGCTCCCTTTGCTCCGGGTCGGGGTAATTATGATAATAGGGATAGGTGGCTAGGGCTTGGTAGACTTTGGGAGAGCAGCCATAGGGGTTCTCGTTGCCATCGAGCTTTACTATTTTGCCAGCAGGCAAGTCGGCTCGTCGGCTCAAGACTTCTGTCGGCTCAACAGGGGTGTAACTCTTCATGATCACAAGCTCAGGCCTGATAAGCTTCTTTATGTCCATTTCAACCTAAATCAGAAGTTAAAATGTAAATACTTTTGCTCTGTATTTTTGCCTTTTGCATTTGAATCTTTTATTTAGCTCTCGTCCTTCTTTCTATCGCCTGGGCGTGGGCAGCAAGTCCTTCAGCTTTAGCTATCACCGCGGCGGCCCGGCCCAGCTCTCGCATGCCGGGCTTATCCAAGGCGATGACATTGGTAACCTTCAAGAAGTCCGCAACGCCCAGAGGAGAACCGAAACGAGCACTGCCTCCGGTTGGCAAGACATGGCTGGGACCAGCAACATAATCACCGAGGACGACAGGTGAATTCTCGCCTACGAAAATACAGCCGGCATTGTGAATTTTGCGGACTAAAGCTGAACCGTTGGATGCCATAATGGAGAGATGCTCAGGAGCAAAGAGATTGACCAACTCTACTGCTTGAGACATGTCATCAACAAGCACAAGCATCCCTGCATCAATAGCTTTCTTAATAGTAGAGCGCCGCTTTAATTTCCCCAGTTGCATCTCAATCTCCTTGTCTACTCGCTTAGCCAGGTCGGCCGAGGTGGTGATTAAGACTACTGAAGCCAGGGGGTCATGTTCAGCCTGTGCCAGGAGGTCCGCGGCACAAAGGGCAGGTTTGGCTTTCTCGTCGGCGACAATTACTATCTCGCTGGGACCTTCAAGACCATCAATATCCACCGTGCCGTAAACCATCTTCTTAGCCAGGGTCACGAAAATGTTCCCGGGACCGCAAATCTTATCGACTCTGGGTATTGATTCGGTACCAAAAGCCAGCGCGGCAATTGCCTGAGCACCGCCAACCTTAAAAATGCGGTTGACCTTAGCAATATCGGCGGCAACCAAC
>JAOUFZ010000111.1 GCA_029857995.1 Dehalococcoidia bacterium | reverse complement strand
CAGGGCATAAGCTTTGAAGAGTCAATGCCATTTGCCAATTCCCATAAGATTTGACCTTCTCGTCCAAATTGAAGCTTGACTGCTCCGATTGGCAATTTTGCTAGCTCCTCCATTTTGTAGATGCCGAAGAGTTTGAGCCTTCTCGACGATTCAGGCGAGGCAGGTAGCAAATCTATAGATAAATTTCGTAAAAATCTCCTCTCCTCACCATCTGGAACTACAAGGCACTCGCTGAGTTTAGTGACTTGACTGGCTACCCGGGCCACAAATGTATTCGAGGCAATGCCAGCGGATGTATGAAGGCCGGTCTTCTCCTCTATAATTTCCATGGTCTCTTTTATAAAAGCGAATTCATCCCGTTCTAAGGTAGCGTCCAGGAGTGCACAAGTTTCGGCTCCTACTGCTACCACTGGAGTGTATTTGGCAAGGAGGTTTAGAACATGGGTGAAAGCATCATTGTATTTATCCTCAGCCAGAGGCAAAAATATTGCTTGAGGACATAAAGCGTAAGCTTGGCGTAAAGGCATGCCTCTTTTAACACCTTGCCTCATTGCCTCTTGTGAGGCGTCGTGGACAGCCTTTAGCTGGTATGGGAAGCCCCCGATGATAATTGGCTTGTCTGACAGTGCATTGTTGTCCCTCACTTCGATCTGAACAGCAAAGTTGGGAAAGAAAATACAGCCAATCCTCATTATTCCCGCTCCTTGGAGGTTAAGTGATTAGCGACTGAGTCTTCTGAGTACAGCCACCACCTTTCCCTGCACCTCGATATTCTGGGGCTTTACGTAGATGGGCTTCATTTGCTTATTTGCTGGCTGAAGTCGAATGCGTCCTGGTTCGCGGTAAATCTTTTTTAGAGTTGCCTCTTGTTCGTCTTTGAGCCAGACAGCTACCATCTGCCCATCTTCAGCGGTTGACACAGCTTCCATGACCACGATGTCTCCATCATCGATAAGAGCGTCAAGCATGGAAGTCCCCTTTATCTTGAGGGCGTAGATATTGCTCTTATTTCCTATCATATCTGCAGTTAGCTTAAGTGTCTCCTCGGGAGGAGTAGTCCAGGTATCTGAACTTGGCACAGGAATCGGCTTTCCTGCGGCAATTGCCCCCAGGAGTGGCACTTCGACAATGTCCTTTTTCATTAACTGGATGCTTCTAACCACCTGAGGGTCGCGATGAATACGGCCTTCTTTTTCTAGAGTATTCAGGTGATGCTGGGCCACGGATGTGGAACTAAGGTTACACCCTTTGACAATGTCTCTAACAGTGGGCGCATAACCCCTCTCATCGAAAGAATGCCGTATGAATTCAAGAATCTTCTCTCTAATCTCGGGCTTTCTCATTATAGCCTCCTGTTACAATTTATATTTAACGAGTGTTCTATAGAACAAGTGTATCAATTAAGGTAATGGCTTGTCAAGAGCCCCGGCAAAAGCGAGGGAAATTTTCTCAGCCGGAGGTTAAATGTACTGACTTACTTGCCAGGCTCTCCTGGGTCCATCGCTGCCCAGACAAATCGCCATATTGTTGTCCCAGCGATAACAAAAAACGAGATCCTATTGCTTGAGCTGAACAATATGGACTTATGTGACATCATCGAACCTTCAGTCTCTTATTCGACTCCGAGACTCTATTTCAGGATATCACCTTAATGTTATAATGCAACCCTGCAATTTTATCCCGACCGTCTTATTCGTATCGATAGCAGAAAGGGATAAGAATATAGGCAATGAACATTCGAGAGTACAATAGAGACGCTTGGGATCGTGAGGTGAGAAAAAACAACAAATGGACCATCCCGGTGAGTGCTGAGACCATCGTAAAGGCACGCCAGGGTGACTGGCAGATTGTTCTCACACCAACTATACCCGTTCCCGTATACTGGTTCCCGCAACTCAAGGGAGCGGATGTGCTATGCCTCGCAAGCGGTGGCGGGCAGCAAGGTCCGGTGTTGGCAGCGGCAGGTGCCAATGTAACTGTCTTCGACAATTCACCACTGCAGTTGGAGCAGGATCGTTTCATAGCGGAAAGGGATGGTCTGAATATCCGCCTAATAGAAGGAGATATGGCGGACCTCCATATGTTCGATTCCATGAGCTACGACCTGATAGTTCATCCCGTCTCAAATACGTTTGTGTCAGACGTCCGGCCAGTCTGGCGGGAAGCGTTCCGTGTGTTACGGCACGGGGGTATACTTCTGGCAGGTTTCATGAACCCTGCCGCCTACTTGGTGGACTACGAACTAGCGGAACGTACCGGCGTGTTGCAAGTGAAATACCGCATTCCTTATTCAGATGTTTACGATCTACCGGAAGAGGAGAAGAAACACCGGCTGGAACAAGGTGAGCCGATGGAATTTAGCCACACCCTTGACGACCAAATAGGCGGGCAGCTTGCAGCCGGCTTTATTATTACGGGTTTCTTTGAAGACAGGACTCCTCCTTCACAGAAGGAACCCCTGACTATGTATATGCCTAATTGCATGGCGACGCGGGCAGTCAAGCCATAATGAGTGCCTTGCCGTATCGTCTGAAGCGTCATCACAGGACTCGACCGATGATAAACTAAAATATAAGCTACTCAACCTAGAAGACAACTCGGATATCTTCCATCTTAAGAATATGAGTTATCGTGCAATTCGGCAAATTGCACAAAAGTCAGAATTGTTGGGTCATTTTTCGATGTTTTGTTTAGACAAGCTATTGACTAATCATTATATTGATGTTATTCTCAGAAACAAATCTTAAGCGCAAGGAGGTCCAAATGCAGGCATATTGTGTGAAATGTAGAAAGAAGGTTGAGATCAAGAATCCAAAGGCTATCAGAATGAAAAACAAACGTCCTGCGACTCAAGGTTTATGCCCGAAGTGCGGGACTAAGGTATTTCGCATAGGTAAGTAGAGCAGGCAATCTTGGAATAAGGGCCTCACCAAGTAGCCCTCATCATATTAATAATAAAACTGGCTGCCAGTCGGCTAAACGTTTTGGCTGATTGTTCAGACGGGTCTTGGTGTGCTCCCTTGCAGTTGTGTCAGTGGACGGCTGCCTGCAACTTGTCTATAAGTTCACGTCGTTTCTGGTCGTCACTGATCACGCCCTGCTTCAGTATTCGCCAAGTGGTAGGGCAATCCTTGTATGTGACACCAACCACGTCATGAAACACCTTGTCAATCTGTTTTTTGTTGCTGGCAGTAACTACAACGCCTGCTTCGGTCAGAATATCTTCCATATGACGGAAATAGCACGACATAAAACGTAACCTCCTCGGAATGACGAATCGCTAAACAAGGACCGCTTCTAGTGTAGCCGTTACGTGCTGTGAATTCAACTGCATATCATTGAGTTCAGTCACATTCTGATGTATTGTTGCGCCAGAGATAACAATCCAGACTTTCGTGCGATTGCATCTTCGGGTATTTTGTAGTATCGGCGCAGCTGCCTGAGTTTTAGTAATTGACAGTCACGCCTCCCACCCTAATGTTGAGTACTCAACCCTGAGGTGAAAGAAAGGAGGCGAGGATTTTGGCCACATCCTCGATGTCCTGCAGATAAACAAATTCTTCCTTGCCGTGTATATTGCATTCCGGGCGTATGACACCGAGGCCAAATGCTTTACATCCCCACGTGGCCACAATATGAGATAGGTCCCCTGACCCCATCTCGCCGAACTTGTTGGCTTCACCAATAATATCACCGATAATACCCGCCAGCTGGTCTATGACAGGGTCATCGGCGGGAGGCACCGTTGGGATACTATAAACACGCTCAAGTTGCCAGGTAACACCTGGGACAGAAGCAAGCGTATCGAGCAATTCCTTTCTGGCATCCTCCAGATTCTCTTCAGGAATTAACCTCCGGTCTACTGATATTAGACACTCATCCGGCACGATATTTGTCTTAACGCCTCCCTTTATCATATTGATATTCAACCTGCCCTCCATCCGGCTGAGCTTGGTATCGGGGTGGGTGAGGACATTGGATTTTCTCTGTTCCACTTTGTGTTTTAAGTCCAGGAGTGCCTGAATCAAGAGGCTGGCCTTCTCGATGGCGTTCTCTCCAAGATGAGATAGTCCAGAATGCACCGACTTTCCCGTAACTTTGATATCGAGCTGCAGTGCCCCGAGGTTGGCTATGGAGACAAATCCAAAGTTAGAATCAAGGTTGAGGAAATACGCACCGCGAACAGGCTCTAAGTATTGCCTCAGGTACTGGAGCTGGCTGGCCTGGCTATACTCTTCGTCGGTCGTGACCATCACTGAAACATCAAAGTTAAGGCGCTTCCCTTTTAGAGATTCCATAGCCAAAAGAAGGGCGACGATACTGCCCTTCATGTCGGCAGCGCCCCGGCCATAGGCCTTCCCGTTTTCGACTCTAGGTTTGAAAGCGTCCCAGCCTTCGGCTGGAACCACGTCAATGTGACCGTAGAAAATCAAGCGCGGCTTACCTTTCTCACGGCGGTGGCAGACGAGATTAGCCCTTCCTTCTCTTCCTTCGGCGTACTCCGCAGGAATTGTGAGCCTTTTCGTATCGAAGCCTGACTCTTTGAACAAAGGCTCAAGATAATCGATTGCCTTATCGTAGTTCAGACCCGGCGGTACAGTCGTGTCCATGGAAATCAGATCTTTAAGGACTTCAAGGTACTTCACTTTTGCCTCCCTCCAGCTTGTTTGCTGCGTCTACGGCTAGATTGTGTCATAGCAACCATGTTTATGCCGTCAACAGCTAGTTGAACTTGTTCATGGCTTCTTCTATCCCCTGGGTAAGAAAACAGTCGATGGCTTCAGCCACTTCAGCAATTACGGGCTTAATTATTGCTTCCTCCTGAGGGGAGAAATCGCTGAGCACATAATTGATTATGGCGTCTTCGCTGATGGATTGTTCCTCAGTCTGAGGTCGTCCAATCCCCACCCTGATTCGGGGGAAGTCCTCGCTTCCCAGGGCGGAGATAATAGAATTCATCCCCTTGTGTCCTCCTGAGCTCCCACTCTGGCGGAGGCGGATTTTGCCCAGGGGCAGATCGAGGTCATCATATATTACCAAAAGGTCGCTCAAAGGAATGTGGTGCTTATGCACCAGGCATGCTACCGATTTGCCACTGAGATTCACAAATGTCCCGGGCCTGGCCAGTACCAACTTCTCACCGCTCACTTTGCCGATGCCTACTCTAGCCTGGCATTGTCT
>JAOUFZ010000110.1 GCA_029857995.1 Dehalococcoidia bacterium | reverse complement strand
CTTTTCAGCGGTTCATCGCTTATTCCCTGCCTGATCTCGAACCTTTCTTTACACAGCTTGCAGTGAGTACCGTTTTTTGATTTATACTCATAAATTGGCATCGCACCCTCCTCCTTCAATAAATTTCAAGATATTTCCTTAATCCCCCCATCGAGGGAGAGGCACAGTGTCTCTCTCATAACTCCCCTGACCCCTCTTATCTTATGGGAGGGGCATTTTTTGGAGAATAATTATTTACCGCAGCAATGCTTGTATTTCTTGCCTGAGCCGCACGGGCAGAGGTCGTTACGTCCAACCCTCTTGCCCGCCATCACCGCCTCCTTCTTCTTTTGGGGAGCTTCCTTGGTAATACCGACGTGGTAAATGGTATGGGCGACATCATGCTGAATACTGGCTAAGAGGGCTTCAAAATAGGCATGCCCTTCCCTCTTATAAACCACCAGTGGCTGCTCCTGCCCGACAGCCCGCAGGCCTATCCCCTGGCGTAAATGCTCCATGGCAGTGAGGTGCTCCATCCATAACCGGTCGATGACTCGCAACATTACCAGCCTTTCCGCTATTCGCATTTTTTCAGGGCCTAGCTCTTGCTCTCGCTGGTTGTAAAGCTCATTGGCATAATCAGTCAGTTTCTCTGTGATTTGCTGGGCGCTGAGTTCAGAAAGCCCATCGCTTCTCAACTGCGGCGACAAGGGGAAGACAGTGGATACGTCCTCAAGTAAGCCGGATAGATTAGATTGCTTCTCCTCTTCCCGTTCGTAGCTCACATTGCCGAGATGCCTGCCTACCAGGTCCTTGATTTCATCCTGAACCATGGAGATTATGTTTCCCTTGAGGTCGGCGCCACTGAGGATTTTCTTTCTCTCGGCGTAAATCACCTCGCGGTGTGCGTTGACGACATCATCATATTCCACAAGGTGTTTACGAATATTGAAATGGTAGCCTTCGGTCTGGACCTGGGAATTGGTCATAGCCTTAGTGGCAAAGGAATGCTCAATGGGTGTATTTTCATCCATACCCGCCCACTGCATAAGTCCCTTGACACGGTCGCCGCCGAACCGCCGAACAATCTCATCTTCCATAGATGCATAGAAACGAGAACTGCCGGGGTCTCCCTGCCTCCCCGCCCTTCCTCGAAGCTGATTGTCAATGCGCCTGGCTTCGTGGTGCTCGGTGCCCACAATGTGAAGCCCGCCCAGCTCAACCACCTTTCTATTCCTCGGCCTCCACTCTTTGAATTGTGTTCTAGCTCCCAAGATTTTCTTCAAAATTAGATCAGTAGCCTGTTTCGGTTCTCTCTGCGTTCTGCGGCTCAGTAGACCTTTGATTTTTTGCCATAACGCATCTCTGCCAAGATTTTGAACTTCTCCCCCCTTCCGTTTCAGTCTTTCTTCAACTTCTTGCGCCCATCCCTCATATTCTCGTAAATAATCTTCCAGACTTTGCCTTAACGTCTCCTCCATTTGCTGGATCTTCTTCAGCTCAAATTCCCGCTCGGTTCCCCCTTCAGCCACTTCATCTTCTTGCCCAAATTCCTCATAATACCTTGTTATAAGGGGGGCCAATTGCTCCTGAATCTGTCGTATTCCTTTCTCTTCATCCGCTAGCCTCTGCCTGTATGCGTCCGACCACCCCATATCTTCCTTTTGGTCATTCAGAAACGCTAACCCATCTCCCACAAAGGCCCTTATCTCTTTCAGAACATATTCTCTTAAATCCTCGTAGGGCTTATAACCAGGCGCTGTCCCCCCAAGTATAATATCAACACCCCTTCCAGCCATATTGGTTGCAACAGTCACTGCGCCAGGCTGACCTGCCTGGGCGATAATATCAGCCTCCTTCTCATGATGTTTGGCATTTAACACTTGATGAGGTATGCCATTTTTCTCCAAGAGACCGGACAAAAGCTCCGATTTCTCAATAGATGTTGTGCCGATAAGGACAGGCCTTTTCTGTTCGTATAATTCCTTGATTTCCCTGGCTACGGCAGCAAACTTGGTTTTTTCATCCTTGTAAATCTGGTCAGGATATTCAGTGCGAATCAAGGGCTTGTTTGTAGGAATAACAACCACTTCTAAGTTATAAATCTTGTGAAACTCCTCGGCTTCCGTAGCCGCGGTACCGGTCATGCCCGCCAGTTTCTGATACATGCGGAAGTAGTTCTGGAAGGTGATAGTAGCTAACGTAACTGATTCTCGTTGAATCTTTACCCTCTCCTTGGCCTCGATGGCTTGATGCAATCCCTCGGAATACCTCCTGCCGAACATCAATCTGCCCGTGAATTCATCCACAATGATGACCTGCCCATCCTTGACCACATAGTCCTTGTCCCTCTTGAACAGGGCATGAGCTTTGAGGGCACTGTCCATATATTGAGTGAGAAAGTAGTTGGAGGGGTCATAAAGGTCAGGTGCTTTGAGCAAGCCCTCATGCTTCAGCATATTCTCCATCTTGTTCATGCCCATCTCGGTAAGGTGGACTGAGCGTGTACGCTCCTCAATTGTATAGTCTGCGTCTTTGCTGAGGCGGGATACTAATTGAGCGAAGGCGTAATATTTCTGAGTCGCCTCCTCGGCAGCCCCGCTGATGATCAATGGTGTACGGGCTTCGTCAATCAGGATGTTATCAACTTCGTCCACGATGGCATAGCTCAACGAACGCTGGGCACATTGAGACAAGTCCCAGACCATATTATCCCGGAGGTAATCGAAACCAAACTCGTTATTGGTGCCATAAGTTATATCTGCCTCATAAGCCTGGCGGCGTGTGACAGGGCGAAGAAATTTCCACTTCTGGTCTTCCGATTCGTAGCTGGGATCATAGATATAGGAAGGGGCAGGTTGACCAGTGGCTTGCTGAGCACTAATGCAAGCCACGCTTACCCCCAGGGCGTGGTAAATAGGACCCATCCAGTGGCAATCCCGCTTGGCGAGGTAATCATTAACGGTAACCAGATGGCAGCCTTGCCCGCTGAGGGCATTGAGGTAGAGAGGCAGGGTAGCGACCAGGGTTTTTCCCTCACCAGTTTTCATCTCAGCTATCTTACCCTGGTGGAGGACGATGCCTCCAGTCAACTGGACGTCAAAATGCCGCTGTCTTATGGTCCGCTTGGCTACCTCTCTAACAGCGGCGTAGGCCCCAGGCAGAATCTCATCCAGACTCTCGCCATTCTTCAGCCGCGCCTTAAACTCATCAGTTTTGGCCCGAAGCTCAGCATCGCTGAGTTTTTCAAATTCAGACTCCAATGAGTTTACGTGGTCAATCAAAGGCTGAAGGCGCCTCACTTCTTTCTCGTTGGAATCAAACAGACTGCTAAGCCACTTAGGCATTGCTCGATAACATCCTAAATCCTAATTTCTGAGCCCTAAACAAATTTCCTCGAAAAGCAAAAGGCAAAAATAAAAATGCAAAATGACAGAGCAAAAATAAAAAACCTTTACACTTTAATTTGTCATCTTGATTTTTTACCTTTGATTTCTAACTTTGTACAGTGCTTAGGATTTGGTATTTGCTAACTACTCCATTATCCCTCAAACATCGCCCCCACTGATAAGCCTGTGTGGATGCGATGAATGGCTTCGCCAACAAGCGAGGCTATGGACAAAACGGTAATCTTGTTCAGCTTCTTATCGTTATTGACGGGTATGGTATCGGTAACCACTACCTCTTTCACCGGGCTGGCGGCTATCCTCTGGATAGCGGAACCAGAGAAAACAGGGTGAGTGCAGCAGGCATAGACTTTGGTAGCGCCACGTTTTAGAAGAGCATTGACCACCCCAACCAGAGAACCAGCCGTATCAATTTCATCGTCAACCGTCAGGGCATGCATTCCCTCAACCTCACCGATTACGTTGAGGGTTTCACTGGCATCGACGTTTCCCACGCGCCTCTTTTCCATGATAGCCAGGGGAGCTCCAAGTTTGGCAGCAACATCACGGGCTACCTTAGAAATACCAATATCAGTAGCAACCACTACCAGGTTATCCAGAGCTTTTTCCTTGAAATACTGAGCCAACATGGGCCGGGCGGTGAGCTCATCCACAGGTATGGTGAAGAATCCTTGAATCTGAGGGGCATGGAAGTCCACGGTCAGTAATCTATCAGCTCCAGCAGTAGTAATCAGGTCGGCAATCAAGCGAGCAGTGATAGGAACTCTGGGCTGGTCTTTCTTATCAGTGCGGCTATAGCCGTAATAAGGAACAACAGCGGTGATGCGCCCTGCTGAAGCTCGCCTGAAGGCATCGAGCATGATGAGCAACTCGACCAGGCTCCTGTTAACTGGAGAGCAAACAGGCTGAACGATAAAAACGTCTCGTTCCCGGACATTCTCGAGGATGCGCACAAAGATATTTTCATTGCTGAACTCGAAGACCTCGGCCTCCCCCAACGGTATGTCTAAGTAATCACACACAGCCCTGGCCAAGGCAGGGTGAGCGGTGCCGCTGAATACTTTTAATTCGTCCATCATTACCTCTCGGCCATCCAATATCCCATGGAAAATTCTGTTTTTCAGAGATAGCTATGGAGATACTGAATTATAGCATGAAATCATCCCCGTTTCTCAGGAAGGGCCAGTAAAAGCAAGTAAAAAAACTAGGCGAACAAGAGACGTCTTATACCAGCCCAGGAACGGGGAATCGTCGGCATATCTCTCGCACTTCCTGACGAATTTGTTTTTGAGCCTGCCTGTCCTCCGAAGGAGAAAGCACTTTGGCAATAAAGGAAGCAATGCGCTTCATTTCCTCTGTGCCAAAACCTCTCGTGGTCGCTGCCGGCGTACCCATCCTGATACCACTTGTAATCACCGGAGGCTTGGGATCAAAAGGAATGGTATTTCTATTTACGGAGATACCCGCGCTCCACAAAGCCTGTTCAGCATCCTTCCCGCTCATCTCTTGCGGAGAGAGGTCAACAAGGACAATGTGGTTATCTGTACCCCCGGAAACAACACGCATCCCATATTTCTGGAGTTCAGAGGCCAAAACCCGAGCATTGTTCAGCACTGACTTCTGATAATCAATGAACTCAGGCTGCATAGCTTCAAAGAAGCACACAGCTTTGGCAGCGATGATATGCATGAAGGGGCCACCCTGCATTCCCGGAAAAACTGCAGCATCAATAGCTGAAGCCAGCTCCTTATCAGACAAAATGAAGCCACCCCGCGGACCCCGCAGCGTCTTTTGCGTGGTAGAAGTGGTGATGTGAGCGTAGGGCACAG
>JAOUFZ010000109.1 GCA_029857995.1 Dehalococcoidia bacterium | reverse complement strand
GACAATGTCCTCAGCCGTTAGTCCCAGTCGTATGGCAAGCACGCCCTCAGCGATAAGGTCGCTGGCATGGGGACCCATGATGTGCATTCCCAGAACTGTGCCATCGTCAGCGTGACAAATCATCTTGACCATACCAGTCGTCTCACCCATGGCGACGGCACGGCCGCAGGCGACGAAGGGAAACTTGTTCACCTTGTAAGGAATCCCACCATCGCTGGCTTCATTCTCGGTGATGCCGACGCCGGCTATCTCGGGCTGGGCAAAGATACAGTTAGGGACGGCGTGATAATCGGCTTGACGGGGATGACCCAGGGCATTCTCGACAGCTACCTCTCCCTCATAGGAAGCAACATGTGCCAGCATGTTCTTGCCCAGAACATCGCCGATGGCATAAACATCTTTGATATTTGTCTCAAGGTATTCGTTCACCTTGATAGCTCCGCGGTCCGTCTGTATACCGAGCTCTGATAGGTTCAGACCATTGATGTACGGCGCACGCCCGGTGGCCATAAGAACCATCTGTCCATCAACCCCCTGCTCGCCCTCTGGGGTATCCCAAACCACCCTGAGAACCGCTCCCTTCTTCCTAATGGCCTTGACCGCAGCTCCAATTTTGACTTCAATACCTTGCCTCGGCAACGTCTGGGCGAAACGTCGACCAATCTCCTCGTCAATAGGCTCTAATCGGAGAGGACGTCTCTTGACAATGGTTACCTTTGTCCCCAACGCATTAAAAATGCTGCCAAACTCAACACCCACGTAGCTACCCCCAATCACCACAAGACTTTCCGGGAGTTCTGTTAGCTCAAGGATCTCATCAGTGGTCAGCACCCCGGGCAAGTCCCCACCGGGGACCAGGAGTGGGGCCGACTCCGAGCCAGTGGCGATAATAAGCTTGCTGGTTGTTATCTCTTCGTCATTCACTTTAACCATGTGTGGAGACAGAATCCGACCAGCCCCCCTACAGACGCTTATCTTGTTTGCTTTCATTAACTGTTCAACACCGGACACTAATTGGCTGACGACTTTGCTTTTGTGAGCCATAATCCTGGGAAAATCTATTCTGATGTTGTTGACATCTATACCGAAATCCTTTGCCATTCTTGCTTCAAGGAGCACCTCGACGCTTCTGGCAAGCGCCTTGGTGGGAATACAGCCCCGGTTAAGGCAAGTACCACCTAGCCTGTCCTTCTCGACCACAGTCACTTTCGCCCCCAGGTGAGAAGCGTGAATTGCTGCCACATAGCCAGCGGGACCTCCCCCAATTATCACTATATGCCTTTCATCCAAAGACTTAACTCCTCATGTGCCAGCGCAGGTCTGGATTTCTGGCGGCTCTGACATCGTCCAGCCGTCTAATGGGTGTGTTGTGGGGGGCAGTATGCAAAATTTCAGGGTTTTCCTCGACATCTCTGTCTATTTCTTTCATAGCGTCGACAAAGGCGTCCAACGTCTGTTTGCTCTCCGTCTCAGTAGGTTCGATCATGAGGGCCTCGTCAACTACCAAGGGGAAATAGACGGTGGGTGGGTGAAGACCGTAATCAAGCAAACGCTTGGCGATATCTACGGTACGAACCCCCCTTGCCTTTTGCCGTCTTCCCGAAAACACTACTTCATGCATGCAGATGCGGTCATAGGGCAGGTAATAATATGATTTTAGCTTTTCCTTAAGGTAGTTAGCATTTAGGACCGCGTTCTCACTGACCTCCTTTAGCCCTGGGGCGCCCAGAGAACGGATATAAGCATAAGCCTTACACATTACGCCGAAGTTTCCGCAAAAATTGGCTATCCTCCCTATAGACTTAGCCGGTGACACAAAGTTATATCTCCCATTGTTCTTTGTCACCAAAGGCGAGGGCAGAAAATCGGCAAGATGTTCCTTAACACAGACGGGGCCTGAGCCTGGTCCGCCGCCGCCATGGGGAGTGCTGAAGGTTTTATGGAGATTTAGCTGGACATAATCATAGCCCAACTCCCCAAATTTCACCCGCCCCAACAGAGCATTCAAGTTCGCCCCGTCAGCGCCAAAAAGCCCTCCCCTTTCATGAACCAACCGGCTAATTTCCAATATTTGTGGGTCAAATAGACCTAAAGCGGTAGGCATTGTTAATGTTAAAGCAGCCACCTCCTCATTCATCGCCGATTCCAGACTCTTCATATCTACGTTACCTTCACTATCGGAAGCCACGGTGCCTATCTCAAATCCGCACATAACAGCGCTGGCCGGGTTGGTTCCATGGGAAGAATCGGTTAATAGTATCTTCTTCCGAGCCCTATCTCCTCGATCTTGATGGTACGCTTTTACCATTAGCAAGCCGGTAAACTCACCGTGCGCTCCGGCTATAGGTAAAAGGCTGGTGGCATTCATCCCAGTAATCTCGGCTAAATATTCTTGCAGCTCAAACATAAGCTGCATAGCTCCCTGAACAGACTCCTCTGGTTGGAGGGGATGAATTGAGGCAAAGCCGGGAAGTTTGGCAATATCCTCGTGCCATTTTGGGTTGTATTTCATGGTGCAGCTGCCCAGCGGGTAAAATCCCGTATCCACTCCGTAATTGAGCTTACTCAGGGCAGTGAAATACCTCACTAGCTCGACCTCACTTACCTCAGGTAGCTCAAGCTCTTGCCGGAGTAGCTCCTTGGGGGGCAACTCGGTCGGAGGCACATCCAGAGCCGGCAGACTGCACCCGATCTTGCCCGGCTGGCTAATCTCAGGGAGCAAGTAATGATGACTCATGTCTGGCTCCTAGAATGCTCCTAGAATTTCAACTAGCTTGTCTATCTCTTCTTTGGTGTCCATCTCGGTAACACAGAGCAGCATACTATCGTCTATTATGTGGCTTATATCTAAACCACCGACTATCCCTTCCTTGAAAAGGGCCTGGTTAATCTGGGAGGGTGCTATCGGGCAACGAATAGCGAACTCCTTGAAGAAAGGCTTTGGAAAAACGAGGGAATATCCCTTGAGGTTGGCTATTTTTTCAGCGGCATAGTGAGCCTTGTGATAGCATAACTCGGCCACCTGCCTCAGTCCTCTTTTGCCCAGGGTGGCTAGATAAACCGCTGCGGCTAGAGCCATCAAGGCTTCACTGGTGCAGATATTAGATGTAGCTCGCTCCCTTCGGATATATTGCTCGCGGGTCACCAGGGTCATAACGTATCCTGGCTTGCCTTCGACATCCACCGTCTTGCCTACGATCCTGCCTGGCATCTGGCGCAAGTATTCTTGGCGACAGGTAAAGACGCCCAGACCCGGTCCACCAAAACTTGTCGGGTTGCCCAACGCCTGACCGTCAGCGACAGCAATATCAGCCCCATAATGCCCTGGCGGCTTAAACATCCCCAGAGAAATGGGGTCAACTATGCCAATGAATAAGGCACCAATATCACGGGCTTTCTCAACATGGGCTTCCATCTCTTCAAGATAGCCAAAGAAATTGGGTTGTTGAACTACTAAACAGGCGCAGTCCGAAGATAGGCTTGAGTTCAACTCTACCGTCTCTATAGAGAGATTCCGACCTTTGACATAAGTACTTATCACCTCACGGTAGGTCGGATTTACAGTGGTTGACACAGCGACCTTGCCTCTTTTGGTTATCACGCATGCCATTATGGCTGCTTCCGCGGCTGCTGTGCTGCCATCATACATCCCAGCATTGCTCACTTCCATCGCGGTGAGTTGACAGACCAGCGATTGGTATTCATAGGTGCCTTGTAGTGTACCCTGGCTGACCTCAGCTTGATATGGGGTGTAAGCAGTATAGAGCTCGCTCCGACCGATAACGTGTTCAACCGTGCCAGGAATGAAGTGTCGGTAGCTGCCGCCACCCAGAAAACAAGCATAATTATCCAAACTCACATTACGGTTCGCTAGTCGACTGAGCTCTTTTTTGATTTCCAGCTCAGAGAGAGGGGATGGTAGCTTGAACTGTGCGTGACGTAACCTTTCAGGAATATCCTGGAATAGCTCTTCAATCGAACCGACACCAATTTCCCGCAACATAGCGCTGCGATCAGCGTCGGTATTAGGTAAATAGGGTGATGGCATTGTACTCGTCAACCGCCTGCTTGTTCTGATTCGTTCTCAGACAATTCGGCTACGAATTCATCATACTTATCACTATCCATTAAGGCATCAAGCTCTGAAGGCTTGCTCAATTCTAACCTAACCAGCCAGCCAGCCCCGTAGGGGTCTTTATTCACCAACGCAGGCTCATCAATGACGGTTTGGTTGATTTCCAGTACTTGCCCGCTAACTGGCGCGAAGATGTCCGAAACGGCTTTTACCGATTCTACCTCGCCCATCTTTTTGCCCTGTTCCACTTGAGTTGCCGGTGCCGGCAAGTCCAAAAACACTACGTCTCCCAGTTGCGATTGTGCATAATCTGCAAGCCCTACCTTCCCTTTATTCTTGGACTCCGGACAAATCCACTCATGCTCCGGTGTGTACTTATATTCTTCGGGGGTCATCTCATGCTCCTCTCTCGTAGAATTGTCTGTTAACTACCTGAGCAGCCACTGGTTTGTTGCGAATCATTATCTCTATATCAGTGCCGATGGTGGCTAGCTCAATGGGAACGTAGCCGAACCCAATATTAGCATCTAGGGTTGGTGCATAGCCACCGCTGGTGACTTTCCCTACCTCTTGACCACACCTAACGATTTTGTAACCTGAACGAGCTATGCCCTGCCCTGTCATTTGAAAGCCGATGTGCTTGCGCTTTACGCCTTGACGCTTAATCTCAAGCAGAGCACTCTTACCGATGAAGTCGCCGTTGTCCATCTCTACCAACCACCCCAAGCCAGCCTCGAAAGGATTGGTGCTCCTGTCCATGTCCTGCCCGTACAACAACATACCGGCTTCCAATCGCAAGCTGTCACGTGCGCCCAGGCCGCAAGGTTTCACTCCCTGCTTGATAAACGATTCCCACAATTGCAGGGCATTTGCTGCATCGCCGATTATCTCGAACCCATCCTCTCCCGTATATCCTGTTCTAGCGGCAAGTACCTCTACATTCTCTATCCTTGTTTGAGTGTGACCAAAGCGAAGTAAACTGCAGACGCCCTTCAGATTCTGCAGCTGGCAAACAGCCGGGCCCTGGACAGCCACCATAACCGTATCGGCAGTTTTATCTTGAATGACGATATCAGGGTCCGAACCTGCCCAACGCTGTAGCCAACCCAGCTTTTGCTCAATATCGCCTGCATTCCAAACTATCAAATACTGGTCAGTTCCCACCCGATATGCCCATAAATCATCAAGAATACCCCCATCCTCTAA
>JAOUFZ010000006.1 GCA_029857995.1 Dehalococcoidia bacterium | reverse complement strand
GCAGCCAATTGTCTGGCAAAGAAAACACTGGGAATGACGAGAATGATCCCGAATATGGCGGTCAAGGGAAAAACCTGGCCAGCCACCTGGTTGGTCGCTTCAATGTTTCTTTCACCGAATCGGCGCGATGCTAACGAGTTGGCGCCAATACCAGAGCCAAGACCTATAGCAAACACCACGATATAGAATGGAAATGTTATGGTTATGGCGGCAATCGCCTCATAGCTGACCCGACCCAGCCAGAAAGTATCAGCTAGGATGTAGAGGGACATGGCTACCATTGAGACCATGCTGGGCGCACTCAGGCGGGGGAACAGCTTGCTCAGGCGTTCTGTACCCAGACGTGCAGTTGTCTCCTGAAGCTCGTCGTATTTATCTGTCTTCATAATCCTAGAAGCTAACCATAGCTATGCAGGCCGTGACCATTCGATACGAGAAATTGATGTGATCGAAAGCCATGCAAAAGCAGGGGCGCTTCTCAGCGCCCTGCTGTTTCTGGGTTATTTTACTCTTGCCCTTGAGAGCACGCAAGTCATCCATACACCATTTGTATTTATACTTACTCAACTTGTTCAGTTGGAGTCAAGAGAGTACGGGCTGTGTCAAATTATGTTATATTCATAGCTAAACCGAGCTCGGGACATATTAGATTTCAGAGGATCTTAATTGATAACCAGGGCTGAGACATATAGAGAGGAGACTTATGAAAGTTATTGGATTGATCGGGGGCATGAGCTGGAGTTCTACATTGGAGTACTATCGAATTATTAATGAGTCATTTGCCCGCAGGCTGGGCGGTCTTCACTCAGCCCGCCTGGTTCTTTATAACCTGGATTTTGATGAGATTCAAAGAGCTCAGCACGAAGACCGCTGGGATGACACAGCCAGCATTCTTGTTGATGCAGGCAATGCCCTTAAGCGGGCCGGTGCTGACTTCCTGTTAATGTGCACAAACACTATGCAAAAAGTTGCTGATGATGTGGAACAGAGAGTTGGCCTGCCGCTACTGCATATGGTTGATGTGATCGGCACTGCCGTCAAGGAGCGGGAGATGCAGCGAATAGGCCTGCTGGGGACAAGGTTTTTGATGGAGGGCCATCTATATCAAGATAGGCTTCGAGACCGCTTCGCTATAGAGGTGCTTGCGCCTGAAGAAGAAGACATAGATACTGTTCATCAGATTATTTACAGTGAACTCTGTGCGGGCAAGATCAAGGCATCCTCCCGTCGCGTCTGTGCCAACATTATTAGTAGATTGGTTAATAATGGTGCCGAGGGCATCGTACTGGGATGCACTGAGCTTCCCTTGCTCATCCACGCCGGTGACACACATGTTCCGATATTTGACACTACTCGGCTCCATGCCGAAGCAGCCGTCAACAAAGCACTTGCTAAAGGCTAAGACCTCTCCCTTATCAGTAAGTTGTTGCGCATGTCTTCAGGAATCAGATCCCCGGAATAGCACACTAGTCCCAGGTCGGCAGTGGCGGAAAGTTGACAGCGTCATATCAGCCGTCTAAAGTGTAAGTCAGCGAGTTGGGCTACGTTCACTCACGGTACTCTCGGTGTTTATGGAACCAGGATACGTTACGCTATACCACTCTGGCGAATTGGAGCGTCGTGCGCAGGCACTTGAGGCCCGTTTAGCCTCCTGCGATATCTGCCCAAGGGAGTGCCGGGTCAATAGACTGCAAAACAAGCTTTGCTATTGCCATTCCGGGCGTCTGCCCATAGTCTCGGCGGTCTGCGCTCATCACGGTGAAGAGCCAGCCATTTCAGGAACGAGAGGGTCAGGGACGGTTTTCTTCGGCAATTGTAATATGAGATGCGTCTATTGCCAGAACTATCAGATAAGTCAGAACTGGAGGAAGCAAAAATCCAAGGAAATGCACTGCCACACCCTGGCGGAATGGATGCTCTACCTCCAGGATGAACTGGGCTGCCACAATATCAATTTCGTCTCGCCATCCCATTTTGTTCCCCAGCTCCTGCGGGCAGTTGTGGAAGCGGTGCCAATGGGGCTTCGAGTGCCGCTGGTCTACAACAGCAGCGGCTATGATTCTGTCGCTTCTCTGAAACAGCTTGACGGTGTCATTAGTATCTACCTGCCTGATTTGAGGTATGCCTCTGATAAGTGGGCCAGGAAATTCTCGCATGGCCCGGATTATGTAGCACGGGCTCGCCAGGCTATTAAAGAGATGTATAGGCAAGTTGGAGACCTGGTGGTGGATGAAGCCGGCGTGGCGCAAAAAGGACTGATAGTGCGGCATCTTATCCTGCCCAACGGCCTGGCTGGCAGCGAGGAATCGCTAACCTGGCTTGTTCGGGAGCTTTCTCCCACGGTGACGGTCAGCGTAATGTCCCAATACATGCCGATGCACCAGGCGCCGCGAATACCACTGCTTGCGCGGAAGATCACCGTTGCTGAGCATGAAGCAGTTCTCCAGCTGCTAAACGAGCTGGGAATAGAAAATGGCTGGGTACAGGAGATGGGGGCAGCGGAAGAGTATCTCCCTGATTTTGAACGAGAAGGTCACCCTTTCCCCCCGGCTCTTGAAGAGCGGGGCGAATCCCTGGGACACCATACCAGTCAGGCTTCCCAGGAACTTCTCAGCTTTCCTTTCTTCCGCTGAGCAGTCTGCGGTCTATTTGGCCTGATTCTATCCTGGGCAGGCTGTCAACAAACTTGATTTGTTTAGGCACTTTATACTCAGATAAGCTCTGGCGGCAGAAATCGCGTATTTCGTCCACCGTAGCGCTTTGTCCTTCCTTAAGCACTATGAAAGCTGTGGGTATTTGGCCTTTATAATCATCAAGGACACCAACACAGGCTGTTTCGGCTACCGCGGGGTGCCTCAGGAGGACTTCTTCAACTGCCGCGGGGAGAATCTTGACTCCCCCCGAAGGCACTATGATGGATGATGTCTTCTCTATGAACTCCAGGTAGCCGTCCTCATCCAACCTGACCAAATCGCCGGTATGAAACCAGCCATCTCTGAGGACCTGGGCTGTCAGTTCAGGCGATTTGTAATACTCCTTCATCATCCAGGGGGCTCGGGCAACAGCTTCCCCTACGCTGCCGCGTGGCACTTCCGTGCCGTTCTTATCCAGCACTCTAAGCTCAGCCAGGGGCTTCCCTGCCGTACCCAATCTACGGTCGCGAATAGCACCTAAGGTGACGATTATCAACTCCGTGAGCCCGTATATTTCGCAGGCGGTCAAGTGAAACCTTTTCTCAAGCGTCTCTAAGAAAAAGGCTGAAGATTTTGCCCCGGCACAAAGCACCTTCCTTAACGAACTGAGGTCATAGCCCTTAATCGTCTCTTCGTCTATCATAGCCATGGCGTTAAAGCTAGCCGGCACGCCTATTAGCATGGATGCCTTTTCCCGCTCTATGGTCTCCAGGATATTCTTGGAGCTGAAATGAGGAAGGATTGCTATCGTGGCTCCGGTCCAAAGGGGCATAAGAACAACCAACCCGAATCCCAGAAGGTAATTAAAGGGAAGCAGACCTAAAACAACATCGTGTCTCTCCAGTTCAAGTTTCTCGACCACTATGGGCAGAATTGACAGGAACGACCAGTGAGTATGCACCACGCCCTTGTTCTTGCCCAGCACGCCCAACGTGTAAAACAGGATGGCTTCATCGTCACCTTGAATATCGACAGAAGGTGATGTGGGTGAGCTACTGGTCACCATTCTATTGTAGGTTTCTGTACCGACCTCAAGGACATGTTTGACCAGGGGAGCATTTGGCAAAACTGAAGACAGCATGGGCGAGAATCTTTCCTCGGTGATCAGGATTCTGGAATCAGATTCACGGAGCTGAGGCTCGAGTTCGGGCGCCTTTGCTCCGCTATCCAGGAGCACGGCGGCAGCTCCGGCTGCAAGCACTCCAAAACAATTGATGACCCACTCCGGGGTACGGGACATTAGAATGGCTATGTGGTCGCCCTTCTTTATCCCCAGACCGATGAGGGCATTGGCTATCCTGTTGGAAGTCTCATCGAGTTCGCGGTAGCTGACCTTGCGAGAGCCAAGGACGACAGCAGTTTGCTGTGGCACCTCGCGGGCAGTCTTTTCCAGCATCAGCTTGAGATTCATTCGTTCCCCCCAGACAGCATGAGTCTTGTGAAGTACGATTATGAGCTAATTTCCTATGTCCTGTCAATGGAATTCGAGACACGCCATACCGATGATGTCCACTCTATAGCCGGGGAGGCCGAGTTTTTGAAAAGTCCCATCATTGCTTTATACTATTCGATGATTGATACGGCGGTGACAGCATAGTGGACTCGGAAGGTTAGCTTGGGCGACAGGGATTTAGAACTGCTGGAATTCCATAAGATACGGGAAATACTGGCCGGCTTCACTTCGTTTTCCGCCAGCCGGGAGCTTGCGCTCAACCTCATTCCCCTCTCGGATGAAGAAGAGGTCCGCCTGCGGCTCAAGGAGTCGGCTGAAGCGCGCCGTTTGCTGTCACTCAGTCCCGATACCCATGTCGGCGAGGTCACTGATATACGGGAAATGGTGAAGATGGCGGCGCTGGGCAAGGTCCTGCCCCCGCAATCTCTGCTGGAAATTCAGAAGACATTGAGCGCTACCCATCGGTTGAAGAGCCACTTAACGAACCTGTCGCATGAACTTCCGTTACTCAGTGGTCTGGCCGGAGACATTATGGCACTGGACCAGCTTCAGAAGGATATTGATGGCTGCTTGAGTCCGACCGGCGATCTGCTGGACACTGCCTCGCCTAAACTGGGGTCGGTGAGGCATAGAATGCGTGAAGTACGCCAGGAAGTGCTCACTCACCTGCAAGCCATAATCACCTCACCCAGATGGCGGAAGATAATTCAGGAACCCATTGTGACCGAGCGAGAAGGTCGGTATGTAATTCCCGTCAAGGTGGAATGTCGCCGGCAGATAAAGGGTATTGTCCATGATGTCTCCAATACCGAGGCTACGGTATTTATTGAGCCCTGGACAACTCTGGACGTGCAGAATGAACTGCGCGAGCTGGTTGCGGAAGAGAGGGACGAAATAGAAAGGATACTGAGAACTCTCAGTGCCGAAGCTGGGGCATTCGAAAGCGAAATTTCACGTAACATTGAGCTGATTGCCGAGATTGACCTGGCGCTGGCTAAGGCCAGATATGCCAGAGAGGCCAAAGCCACCGAGTCTATTATCGTGGCCGCTGGTGGAAGCGCCAGGGCAGAGGGAAATGAACCGGGTGGAGTGCTCAGGCTGGTGGAAGCCAGACATCCGCTGTTGAAAAAGAAGGCAGTGCCGCTGTCGGTCGAGATTGGCCGGGACTTCTCCGTCCTGGTCATTACCGGGCCCAATACCGGTGGTAAGACGGTCGCCCTCAAGACGATAGGACTTCTCAGCCTGATGGCACGGGCCGGCCTACCCATTCCGGCTCAGGCAGAAAGCCGCATCCCTGTTTATGACGGCGTATATGCCGACATCGGTGATGAGCAGAGCATCGAGCAGACCCTTTCCACCTTCAGCTGGCATATAGGCAACATCGTGCACATCATCAACAACGCCACGGCCAAGAGCCTGGTGCTGTTAGACGAACTGGGCACCAACACTGACCCGGGCGAAGGCTCGGCTCTCGCCCGCGCTATCCTGCTCCATTTCTTATCACAGAGAACGATGACCATAGCTACCACTCACTACACCGAATTAAAGGCGCTGGCTCACGCTACCGGCGGCATGCAAAATGCGGCTCTGGATGTGGACCCTGTTACGATGGCGCCCACCTATCACCTGACAGTGGGCATCCCGGGCGGCAGCAATGCTCTGGCTACAGCATCCCGTCTGGGATTGCCTGCGGAGATTGTGGCCCGCGCCCGGCGCATGCTTTCCCAGGGTGCCCAGGAGATCGAGTCTTTGCTTACTCACCTGGTGACCGAGCAGAAGAGTGTTGAGTCGCTCCGTCAGAGCCTGGAGAAGGAACTGAGTGAAGCAGAACAGAACGACGCGGACTTGAAAAACAGGCTCCGCCAGTTGGAAGAAGATAGACAAAGAATCGTCAAGCAGACACGCGACCAGATAGGTCGCGAGGCTGCCGAATTACAGATGACAATTCGTGAGGCGGCAGCGGAATTGCGCAAGGAAAAGTCCCGGGAAAGAATCGAGCAGGCCAAAAAGGCGCTGGCCGAGGCACAGGAGAAGTTGGATGCCGGGGCATGGCAGGCAGGACCGGCGGTTGAGATACATGAAACAGAAGCCGAGGCAGGTCCAATCACTGCCGGTGATACCGTCTGGCTGAAAGAGGCTGGCGTGCCAGGAACGGTACTCTCAGTATCTGAGGGGCGCGGACTCGTCGAAGTCCAGGCCGGGAAAGTAAAGATGACCCTCAGGCTGGACAGCGTGGAGAAAAGGACGCCACCAACTGGAGTGGTGAAGACAGGCAGTGCCCTCATAAAGAGGGAAGTGCGCAAGTCCAGGGTCTCTCTCGAGCTTGACCTGCGGGGAAAGAGGGCCGAAGAGGTCGAGCCATTACTGGACGGCTATCTTAATGAGGCATCTTTGTCCGGCTTGAGCCGCGTCCGCATCATTCACGGTATCGGCACGGGCACCGTGCGGCAGATTGTCAGGGAGGCTCTGGCCTCTCATCCCCTGGTCACATCTTTCCAGCCCGGGGAGCAAGGTGAAGGCGGTGACGGCGTTACCATAGTCAGCATGTAGCCAGGGTATTTCGTTTGAGCCATTGATATTATGCGCAGATCAAAGAGGTTCCATCTTGGCAGGTTGAAGGCGTTCGACTTTCTGGATGAACTAGCTGCGACCGAAGGCAAAGCAATATCGTTATACCTCCCGCAGGGGACGACTCAGGACAGGGTTGAGAATCTGCTGAGGAAGGTGTTTCCGGCGGATGCCATACCGTCAGGCATGGCTGAGGCTACTGCCGGCTCAAAAACGGGAGCGGCGTTTTTCTGGAGCCCGCCGCAAATATACCTGGTCTTGCCCCCGTTCCCGATTGCAGAAGAATATGTGACCAACGGCTATGATGTTGAGCCCTTGCGCTCCCTTCTTGGTCATGATTTCCTTATCGCTCTGGTCCTCGTCCGCCTGGGAGCATACAGCATCGGCATCTGCCGGGGCACAGAGCTTATGGATAGTAAGACGGGGACAGGCCTGGTGCACGCTCGCCATAAGAAGGGGGGCTCCTCACAGGCGCGCTTTGCCCGGCATCGTGAAAAGCAAATAGAGCAGTTTCTGATCCGCGTCTGCGGTCACGTGAGAGAGCATATTGAGCCCCATGCGCGGTTACTGGACTATCTGGTCTACGGCGGGGCCAGGACCACCATACTCTCACTGCGCAAACGGTGCCCGTTCCTGACCCAATTTGACGACCGCATCCTGCGGATGCTGCTGGACATACCTGAGCCACGCAAGGCGGTACTGGAAAAAGCTGTGGGCACCGTCTGGTCAACCGATGTTATCGAATGGTGCGACGATAGCTCTTAACGAATTCCAGGGACACCATGGTAAGCGAGCCTATCGAGGATTAGGTATTATATTCCCTGAACATAAGGGATGGTCATGTCTCTAACAAGATTTATCAAGGATCTGCTGAGGAAACCTGAATCAATCCCAACCCCCGGTGCCATATTCTACAATGCAACAGTGGCAAAAGTTCTGCGACAGCCTGAAACAAAGATAGCTAATGACATTGTGGCAAGGATGGGAAAAGGCACTGTTCTTGATTTAGGTTCGGGAACAGGCTATTTGTCAATAGAGATTGCCAGGAGGGCACCTGGCCTCCAAGTATATGGCGTTGATCTCAGCAGGCAAATGGTAAAGATTGCCAGACGCCATGGCAGGGGCGTTGATAATGCTCAATTCGTGTTTGCCAATGCAGCCAAACTCCCTTTCAGGGATAATTCAATAGACCTTGTGATCAGTACAGGAGCTTCACATCATTGGAAGACACCGCGACTGGTGTTTGCTGAATGCTATCGCGTTATCAAAACCGGCGGGGAAGCTTGGATATACGATGGATGCCCTGAGGTTTTCAGCAACCCGGCTAATAGCAGAAAACTGAACAAGGAATATGGGTTTTTGATTGGCAGACTCGGATATAGAGTTTCGACGCTGCATGGCTTCAGCGGGGAAGAATACCAGACCGAAATTAAGGGTATGCTAGAGCAAACGGCATTCAAAGGCAACTACCAGATGGCGCTAACAGATATCTGGATGAAGATTACGCTCAAGAAACGCCAGTGAGCAGGTTTGCTGTTTCGCGACTTTTTAGTTGCTCGTCACATTCAAGTGACAACAACATGCCATAATGTGCAGTTAAGTAACAGAAACTTGGATTGTTACTTCTGACGCAACAATAGGGTGATTTGTTACCCGGCCACACATCACTAGTATCTAATTAGTGGGTGACAGCCCCCGGATAAGGGGACACTCCAGTAGAACTGGATAGCTCGGAGGGAGTATTGACAGCTGTATAGCTATGGTATATAAATGGTATATAGTATGATGCTCAAGGGCGATGACCGATTAGTTGCGAATTGAAGTGGGAAATCCCGGCTAATAGTAATTACAGGAAGTAAATAGCATGAGAGTAAGAGTCCAGATCGAATTATCAGACGAAGAGGATAAGATCGTTGAGGCTTACAGAATCGAACACAGCAAGAAAAACAACGAGTAAGCTATCAAAGAAATTATTAAGCATTACAAGACCCCAAATGAATCTAAGGAAAAAAAGAAAACGAGTTGGTGGAAAAGGTTCTAGCGCTCAGTATAAAGCCGGGTAAGATTTGACTTTTATTTTTAGGGTGATACAAGTTTCACCCAATATTTTTTGAATCTAAAAAAAGGAGGCAGCATGTTTGGTTTGAGCAAAATAGTTTTAGGTGTTATAGCGATTGTTGCCGGTTTACTTATACTCATATTTCCTCATTTACTGGCATGGATAATCGGTATTTTCCTCATAGTCTGGGGCATACTCACAATGTTGGGCAAGAAATAGTAGGGTTAACACTCTTCATTTTAGAAAGGAGGTGAAATTCTAATGCCAGCAATTACGTTTCCAGCTTTAGGTCTATGGATGGGGATAGCAAGCCTTATTTTCGGCGTTATTGTTATGATTTTCCCCAAGATACTAAATTATTTGATTGGTATCTACCTTATCATCATTGGCATAATGGCTGTTATAGCGTACCTCAGGTAAAGATGACTCTGGTGGTACCGAGTTAGCCACCGATAAATAGTGTTTTGCTTGTGCCTTGCATAACACAGAGCGTCATTATCAGGGAGGCTTGTATAATAACCAAACAGGCTCACCTTGCTGGGCAGCTAAGTGAGTAGTGCCGATAAGTAGAAGGAGGGCAATATGTTAAGGTTGCTCGTGATTATTGGTGTTATCCTATTGATTGTGTGGTTGCTGGGTCTACTTCTCCACTTCATAGCAGGTCCGCTCCTCTGGATTTTACTTGTGATTGGAGTCATCTTGCTGATTGTCTGGCTGGTGCCGCGAGTAAGAAGATAGAGATTAGCCTTAACATCTGAATATAACGAGGTTCAAGAAAAGGCATAGGAAAAGAGGGAATAAGATGGGAGCTAAATTCGACCTCTACAAAGATGCAAAAGGTGAATTTCGTTGGAGATTAGTGGCATCTAACGGACAAACCATAGCCACCGGCGGAGAAGGCTATAAATCAAAAGATAGCGCTAAGGGTGGTATTGAATCCGTTAAGAAAAATGCACCCATAGCCAAAATCGAAGAGAAATAAAGTAGAGTCCACAGTGTAAAGACGCTAGGATTAATTTCGTTAGATTCCACATCATACCATACAACAATTCAATCAAATATTGAACATCGAAGGAGGCTCTAATGTCTATTTCAAGAATTACTGAAATCAAATCATCTTCCACAGTTAGCTTTGATGATGCAATGAAAAAAGGAATTGCTCGTGCTCAAAAGACTCTTAAAAATGTTAAATCAGCCTGGATTTGGAATCAGGAAATTCTACTGGATAAGAAGGGGAAAATATCCGAGTATCGGGTTCAGATGAAGATAACGTTTATTCTTGAAGAGTAATTTGCTAAATGACCCTAAAGACCTAAAACGCCTTTTCAATTATATGTTACGCAAGTACTTTCCGGTCTGGAGCTTATAGAATCGCGCCGAACTGGAGTATTTGAACAGCAGCTTAGTCGCACTTTGCATATTCGACCAGTGTGGAATTCCAGGGACACCATACCAATTAGGCCTACTACAAATTAGGTATTATGTCCCCACAATACCAAAGGTGAACAATACTGACTTCGGTGCAATTGGAGTGCTGCTAGCGCGTAATTTGGCACAGCGGAGAGTAACAACAGGGCATCAGATGGAGACAACAAAAACCCGCTGTCGGGAGTAATCACTTCATGAGGGCACGCAAGTTTCTTGGCAGTACATCCAGGTATTCCATCATGTAGCAACGATTGAGTTTGTGAGCTGTTCCAGGTGGGAGGCGGTCAAGCGGTACTCCATTCAGGATTAACTCGGTCTCGGCTTCAGTAAAGTTTTCCCCCTCTTCCACCCATTTGACAAAAGGCTTGTTCACCGGGCAGACAAGCTGGCACCTCATACAGCCCACAAGGCTATTGTGCCAGGCCGGTTCTATCCATTCGGGGAACTCCTCGCTCTCCTCGTTGAGGAAGGTAATGCACCTTTCCGCATGGACCAGGAAGCGGTCTCCAACAATGGCTCCGGTAGGACATTCGTTAAGGCACGCCTTGCACTTATCACATTCCTTCATTGCCCGCGGTTCCGACCACTCACTGCTGGCAGCGGGCATATCCGAAAGAAAGGCTCGGAGTCGAACGAAGCTCCCCAGACCTTCTATGTAAGCGATGTTGTTCTTCCCGTACTTTGTAATTCCGCTGCGTGCCGCCAGCAGCTTCAGGGGTAACGCAGCCTGATAAAGCTGGTAGTCGTTAAAAGTAAGAATAGTCTGTAGTATGTTTCTAATTTGCTTATCCGTGTTATTGTAGTAAGTGGGAGGGATTATGGCCGAATACATCCGCCCGTTGAAACGGAAGGTGACTTTGCGCTGAGGTTGGGGAGCCGCAGTCATTATGATTGAACGGGCCCCGGGAAACCTGGTGGTGACATCGAACTGAAATCCAGCCAGGTATCTGTCATACACCCCTGCGGCTATTTTCCCCTGGCTGATGCCATCTTCTATTTCAGACTTGAGCTGAGCGACATGCTCGATGGGCAGCACCGCGCCGCGATAACCTCTTTCCTCGAGCTTGGAGCAGATGAGTCCTGCTATTTCATCGGGAGCCATCGATTAACCTCTTATACCAAGCGATGCCGAATTATACTCCTCGTTGCCCAGTATTCACAGTGTCTTCAACAAATGTGGTGATGTCGTGATGTAGGTAGCAACTCATAATTGCTGCGCTAAACCTATTGGCTTGGTCGAACCGACATATATCAGTTATAATTGAGTCATGCTCGGTGGACGGAGAAAGTCAGTATGACAAAGGTGGCGTTAGTAAGTACCAAGGACCGATGTGAAGGTGTCAGGCAAGCGATAGATCTTCTCGGGTTAAGATCTTTTCGGGGCGAAAGTGTGGTCTTGAAACCCAATTTCAACACGGCTGACCCTGCGCCGGGCTCGACGCACAACGACACGCTGGAGTCCTTGGTTCTGGCACTTCAGCAGATGGGGGTCAAGCAGGTCACCCTGGCTGAGCGCTGCGGACCTGAAAACAGCACCCGCAAAATCATGGAAAAGAAGGGGACTTTTAGGCTGGCTGAAAAGCTCGGCTTCAACATCGTCAATCTGGAGGAGGCGGGTCCCGAAGGCTGGGTCAAGGTGAAGCCTAAAGAGAGTCATTGGAGCCAGGGTTTTCATTTCGCCCGTATCTATCGCGAGGCGGAATCGATTGTCCAGACCTGCTGCCTCAAGACGCACGCTTACGGCGGCCATTTCACACTCTCTTTGAAGAACTCGGTAGGACTTGTCCCCTTGAGAGGCTATCCCTATATGGGAGAGCTTCACTCATCACACTACCAGCGCCAAATGATCGCCGAGATTAATACCGCTTATTCACCCGATTTAGTGGTTATGGACGGAGTGGAGGCTTTTGTTGACGGTGGCCCCGACCGCGGTACCAAAGTAGAAGCGAAGGTGATGCTGGCTGGCACGGACCGAGTCGCCATTGATGCGGTGGGGGTAGCCATTCTGCGTCTATTGGGAACGACGCCTGAGGTCAGCCGCGGGTCTATTTTCGAACAAGAACAAATTGCACGAGCTGCTGAGCTGGGACTGGGCGTATCCTCGGCAAAGCAGATTCAGCTTGTAACGGGAGACGCTGAGAGCGAGTCTTTCGCCGCGCGAGTCATGGATATCCTGGCTCATGGCTAGTCAGTCCCCTGTTGGTAATATTCATGGTCTATGCTGCAAATGGGTGATTTTATGTCGTCAATTTTGCCGGGCTCTATGGTATAATCGACCGCGAGCTTGAGAAACACCGTGGACCCCAAGTTACTGATAGCGTACTTCGTAATTGGCGGCCTCATAGTCTCGGTTGTAACCTATTTCGGAAGTCAGGGGAAAAGCGACCTCGCCGTTTTCATTGCTTTCTTCCCCGGCACCAGTCTGATAACTGTGGTCACTATATACCTTGCTGGTGGAACAGGGGTGGCTGTCTCTTATGCCAGGAGCATGCTGATACTATTGCCTGCCTGGGTATTGTATGTCCTCGGCATACTTTTTCTTCTGCCTCGCCTAGGACTGGCGCTGGCGCTTGTGGTAAGCGTCGCAGTCTATGCGGGAGCAGCGCTTCTCACCATGAGACTGACATAGCCAGGTAGTCAGCGCACCAAATTACCGGAACACCCTGCTAACTAGACCTACTACAAACCAATACTGTTTCCCCAGAGTAATGCAACCTTTTTGGATTTCCCGCGTTTTAGAGTCATAAAAGAAACAATGAAGAGAGTCCAGCAAATCAGACTAATAATCTTCATTGCAAAAGGAGGAGAGAATGAGTAACAAAAAATTGGCAGCAATCCTGGGAGGTTGTATCGCGGCTATCATCGCAATAGTAGCCATAGCGGCGCTCCCACCAGCATCCGGAGAGCCGGATGACGTGAAGCCGAATGAGAATAGTGCGTTTCACATCAATGTGATACCTGAAACGCCTGTGCAAACAAACGGAGACTCCGTTTTCAAATACTCCATTGCCGGACAGCATTTCGTATTCCTGGTGAGAATTACCGATGAAACAGAGGAATGTGAACTTCCGGTAACTATATCGGCGAAGGCTCCCGGTGCAGAGGTGGTCATTTATTACAGCAATATATTTGAAGGGGAGGTCGCCGAGGTAGTTGTCATACCGACACCAGCCAGCGTTGGGCAGATTATTGAAGTAACTATCACTGGAACTCGAGGCAGTGTGACTGATGAGAAGGTCGCTAAGTTCGAAGTAGCAGAAGGCGAAGACGACAGGCAGGAGTATGCAACAGAGCTGCTGGATAAGTTTGTTTCATGGCTGGCAACGAATCATCCTGAACTGGGAATCACAGAGGATACAGCCTGGAATGGCACCATGGTTAGCCCGGTATGGCTGGTTGTATCTCATTACCTTTTCTTTTCCGAGGAATGGGAGCTTCATATAGAATGGCATATAATGGTGCCTCCGTACGACTGGGCAAAGATCGACCTCCGCCATCGGTTCGACGAACTGGTACCATCATACGCATTTGAGATTTCATCAGTGGATGCCAACAGTGAGCCTGTGGCGATGGAGGTGCCTGAGACAGTCTGGCGTTAAACTGAATTGGAGGGTATTACGATGCAGGCAGTGAGCATCAGACGTTCGAGAATTGGGCTTCTAGCGGGCATATCTGCACTGGCAGTAATCTTTACCATTGCGCTGACTTTTGCCACTCTGCAACTCCCACTGATACTCGGCAGTTGGCTGTCCAATTACTTTCCTGATCTCCATCCAGTAATGGAACCGGAGCGAGTAGCCGAGTTCATGGTGGTTGCCCGCCCTGTTGGCTATGCCTGCCTTGCAGTAATAGCCATCTTGATAGTGGCCGGTTTCGTAACGGGCAAGAAGAGGCTATCTGTCTTCGGCTCCTTTGCCTTCTTCTTGCCCACCTTTGGTTATTTCTTTGCTTCTATGTTTTTCCTGGCCGGTCTGGGTATATTGAGAGTTCCGTTTATCCCCTTCTGGGACCCCAGCGTAAACCTGATGAACTTTGGAGATATCGGCTACCTGCCGTATATGGCTCTGGTATATCCATTCTGGGTTGCGGGCGTGGATATCAGGGAGATCCTAGCCTGGATCGCCATAGGAGTTGGTCTCTTCATATTTGTTGTGGGCACTATCGCATGGTTCTACGGCAAGGCGCAAAAAAGAAACACCATTGATTTCTGGATATACCGGTATTCACGGCATCCCCAGTATCTGGGCTTCATTATATGGAGCTACGGGGTGATGCTATTCGCCGCACAACAGCCGGTCCCGATGGGTGGCTCGAATCCGGGAGCAAGTCTACCCTGGCTACTAACGTCGCTGGTCATAATATGCATCGCCCTGGCTGAGGAGAACAGAATGAGAAAAGAAGACAGCGAGAGATATTTGCAGTATACAGCCAGCGCTCCATTCATGTTCTGCATTCCAAAATTTGTTTCCACTGTAACAACATTGCCGATGAGGCTTCTGCTCAAGAAGGACCGGCCGGAAACGGGAAAGGAGCTTGTGGCAACGTTTGCGGTCTACGCTACTTTGCTTATCTTGCTGTCTTCTCCTTTTGTCCTGCTGGACTTTCCTCTTGGCATTGGCTGGTCTGGTTGGCCAGGGTTTATTCCTGGCATTTCTGGACCCATAATGAATTTGTAAGCGAGCTTGTATCCACTGTCTTCAACAGAAGGCTATCCTGTTGACGTTCGGCGCATTCTGGGGACATCATACGAATTAAGCCTCCTGCAAATCAGTTATTATTTCTCCGGAATACCACCACTATATGACTTACACTTGCAACAGATTGTAAAGCGTGCTTAAATAGCAAAGCGAACAGATTACAGGACAAAACATAAAAGGAGGTAATAACAACAATGGCAATAGAAGCGTCGCCGACCCCGCCCGCCTACCCTGCCACTCTGGCGATCGACTATCCGGACAGATCCCTTAATCGGCTAACCACGTTCTTCAGGATGTTCACGCTAATTCCAATCGCCATTATCCTGGCTTTGGTGGGTCGTGGGGCCTTTGATTGGAGTGGAATGAACGGTTGGAGCGGGTTCTATGCCGCGGCAGGCACCTTGTTCCTGCCAGTCTTACTCATGATTCTTTTTCGACAGAAGTACCCGAAGTGGTGGTTTGATTGGAATGTAGCATTGCTCAAGTTCAGCACGCGTGTTGGCGCTTATGTCGGTCTGCTTACAGACGTGTATCCGTCAACTGACGAAGAGCAGTCGGTCCACATCGAGATCCCCTATCCCGATGTCCGGAAAGACCTTAACCGCTGGCTACCGCTGGTGAAGTGGTTTCTGGCTATCCCACATTACATCGTCCTGTTCTTCCTGGGGATTGCGGCCTTCGTTTCCGTGGTGATAGCCTGGTTTGCCATCTTGTTTACCGGCCGCTATCCCAGAGGTTTCTTTGACTTCGTGGTGGGTGTAGCCCGCTGGTCCCTGAGAGTGGCTGCCTACGCTGTTCTGTTGACAACGGACCGGTATCCTCTCTTCAGTCTCGATTAGCAGATTTCGAGGACAACGTAATAACCAAGCCTGCCAGAAGTCGGGTATTCTGTCCCTGGACTACCCAAACCTGAGCAGAACGGGAGGTTCTGTCCCTGGATTGCGCCGTCGCCCCGATTCGTCTTGATTCATCGAGGTTCCTCGCAATGACGCGAGAAAGGGAGCCCCTTCTGAATGACACAGAGTAGACTATTGTCGTTCGGAGGGTTCAGGCTGTGCCCTGGCCTGGGTCCTCACCGGCAGGCCCCAGATGTGGATGAAGCCGGGCGACGCACTGTGGTCGAAGACATCGCCCTTGTCATAAGTAGCCAGGCTATAGTCGTAAAGAGAATAGGGCGACTTTCTGCCCACCACATGGCAGTTGCCTTTGAAGAGCTTTACCCTTATCGTGCCGGTGACATACCTCTGCGTGCTTTCCACATAGGCGGCTAAGTCCTGACGCATGCCGGTGAACCACAACCCGTTGTAGATGAGGTCGGCATATTCGGAGGCGACCCTGGTTTTGAAGCGGAGTTGCTCTTTGGTCAGTACCAGATCCTCAAGGGCCTGATGAGCTTTCAGCAAAACCACGGCAGCCGGCGCCTCATAAATCTCCCTGGATTTTATGCCCACCAGTCTGTTTTCCACGTGGTCAATCCGGCCTACACCGTGCCTGCCAGCCAGGTCATGAACCTTCTGGACAAGCGTGACAGGCGCTACCTTCCGGCCGTTAAGGCTTACAGGTATACCTTTTTCAAACCCAATCTCCAGATAAGCAGGCCGGGCCGGTGTCTTTTCCGGTGGCCTTGTCCACAGGAAGATATGCTCGGGTGGTTCGTTCCAGGTATCTTCGAGCACACCACATTCAATGCCACGGCCCCATAGGTTCTCGTCGATGGAATAGGGTCTGGCTTTGGTGATCGGCACGGGGATATTGTGGGCCTCGGCATATCTAATTGTCTGCTCCCGGGTCATCTTCCATTCCCGGGCCGGAGCTATTACCTTCAGCTCGGGGGCCAAAGCGGCTACACCGACATCAAGCCTCACCTGGTCATTGCCCTTGCTCGTGCAGCCGTGAGCGACCATCTTTGCCTTTTCCTGCTTAGCTGTTTTCACCAGGAGCCGGGCGATGAGAGGACGCGCCAGGGCTGTGGATAATGGATACTGCCCTTCATAAACGGCATCCGCCTGGATGGCCGGGAAAACATACGACTTAATGAAAGCTTCTTTGGCGTCGATGACTAGTGCCTTTACGGCTCCGACTTTAAGGGCTTTTTGTCTGATAGCGTCGAGGTCGGGGACACCGCCGACATCCACGGTAAGAGTGATGACCTTCAAGTTATATTTTTCTTCAAGCCATCTTATGGCCACGGAGGTGTCGAGGCCGCCGCTGTAAGCCAATATCACTTTGTCTGCCATTTCATAACCTCCTTCGGAATAGCCCTATATCAAGAATAAAAGACAAAAAATCAAAATTACAACTCAAAGTGCAAAAAGGTTGGACTACGCTGATTTTTGAATTTTTCTCTGTCATTTTGCTTTTCGTGTCTCTTCTAACGCATCCCTCAAAATACCCAGCGCTTTGTCAACCTCCTTTTCGGTGATGATAAGGGGCGGCATAAAGCGCACGGCGTTGGGCTTCAGTCTGTTGACCAATAAGCCTCTGCTAAGACAAGCCAAGAGCAATTTCTCAGCGATCTCTTGGTTAAATTCCAAAGCTATCAGAAGTCCCCGACCTCTCACCTCAGTGATAAAATCAAACTGCTGCTTCAGGCTTTCCAGTTTGGCTACAAAATAATTCCCGACTCGTTTGGCCTGTGCCGGTACGTTGTTGTCAATGAGGTACTTCAGGGCGGCATAAGCAGCAGCACAAACCAGCGGGTTGCCGCCAAAGGTAGAGCCGTGTTCGCCCGGGGAGAAGACGGAAACCTCTTCCTTGGCTAAGAAAGCGCCAATGGGCACGCCGCTGCCCAGTCCCTTAGCCAGAGCCATTATGTCCGGCTCGACTCCATACTGTTCGTAGGCGAAGAGCGTCCCGGTTCGACCGGCCCCCGTCTGGACTTCGTCCAGAATGAAAACGATGCCCTTTTCCCGACACCAGCCTTGCACCTTTTGGAGATAGTCATCATCGGGTATGTTCACCCCGCCTTCCCCCTGGATGGGCTCTAGCGCTACGGCACAGGTCTTCTCACTGGTGGCCTGCTTGATTGCCTCGATATTGTTGTATTCCACGTTGATGAAGCCGCTGGGCAGAGGTGTGTAAGGTTCCTGAAATTTGCTCTGCCCCGTGGCGGCGGTCATAGCCAGAGTCCGCCCGTGAAAAGAGTTATAGGCAGTAATCACCTCGTAGGCGCCGTTGAGTCGAAGCTTGCCATACCGTCGGGCCAGTTTCACTGCCCCTTCGTTAGCTTCAGCGCCGCTGTTACAAAAGAAAACCCTATTTAGACAGCTATGTTCAACTAGAAGCCGGGCCAGCTCTAGCTGGGGCACGGTGTAAAACTGGCTGGATGTATGGATCAGAGTTCTGGCTTGCTTTTCCAGTGCCTTCACGACGACCGGAGGGCAATGCCCCAGGCTATTTGCTGCCCAGCCACCGGTAAAGTCAAGGTATTCGCGGCCTTGGTCATCCCAGGCTCGAGCCCCTTTGCCACGAACTAGGGTCACAGGAACCCTATTGATCGTTCGCAGGAATAGTTTCTTCTCTAACTCTTGCCAATCATTCTGAGACAATTGTTGTACCTCCTGATTTAGTCTGCCGGGACTGTCTGGCGACGTCATCACGTAAGGCGTGGCCGACGCTGCCATCTATGATGCGCACGACCTTCGTGGTAGTCAAAGCTCTAAGGCTGGCCTCTATTTTAGGAATCATGCCACCGGAAGCTACGCCGGAGGCGACCATATGCTTAACCTCAGCCAAGTTGAGCTTGTGAAATACCTGCTTCGAGCCATCGTGGATGCCGTCGACGTCGGTCAGAAATATCAGTTTTTCTGCAGCTAACGCTGCGGCGATCTCCCCGGCCGCGGTATCTCCGTTAACGTTAAGCAGCATGACCCTGCCCTCAACCGAGCCAAAACTGATGGGAGCGACCACGGGCATATAGCCAACCTTCAGCAACAGCTTCAAGAGAGTGGAGTCAACGGCGACAATTTCGCCAACATAGCCCATCTCAGGACTCTTGACGCTCGCCCAGAGCAAGTTGCCATCGCAGCCGCTCAGCCCCACCGCCTTTCCTCCCAGAGCCTGAATAGCCACCACCAGTTCCTTATTGATCAGCCCACCCAACGCCGCAGCCACCACTTTCAGGGTCTCGGCATCGGTAACCCTCAACCCGTTTACGAAACTGGTGGGAATGCTCAGCCGGGCTAGCCACTCGGAAGTCACCTTAGCGCCGCCGTGAACCACGACTAGGGACTTACCTTGCTTCTGAAGCTCCACCAGGTCTTCCAAGGTGGTGTCATGGTTGCCCAGTGTGCTGCCGCCAATTTTGACGACAATGATTTTCTTTTGCATTATGTTGTATATGCGCTGTTAATAGTAACATATTCCTCAGAGAGGTCGCAGCCCCAAGCGGTGGCTTTGCCGTCTCCTAAATTGAGGCAGAGCTTTATGAGCACATTATCGCGGTTACCCAGAGCTGATATCATATCCGCTTTGTTGAAGGGGGAAAGGGAACCCTGCTTCATGACACAAACCTCATTCAAATAGACATCCAACCTGTCTTCTCTCACCCTGGCTCCGCTTCGACCCAGAGCAGCAACGATGCGCCCCCAGTTGGGATCGTTGCCATGGATGGCAGCTTTCACCAGTGGTGAGCTAGCGATAGTCCGAGCCGCCTGGCGAGCCCAAACCTCGTCTTCTGCCCGTTCTACCGTGACTTCAATAAGCTTTGTGGCTCCCTCGCCGTCCCGAGCCATGGACTTAGCCAAATGAGTGCAGACTGCGTTTAAAGCTTGTTGAAAAGCGTCGCCATTATCGAAGTCAACAAGCTCGTTACTTGCTAGGCCGTTGGCTAACAAGAGCACACAGTCGCTGGGGCTGGTATCGCCATCAATACTGATCATGTTGAAAGAGCCGTCCACTGCCGTGTGTAATGCTGCACGCAGGAAATCGGCACTTACCACGGCGTCGGTGGTGATACAACAAAGCATGGTAGCCATGCTGGGATGAATCATACCGGCCCCTTTGGCCACCCCGGCGATGGTGAACTTGCCTCCTTTTGAATCCACCCGGACGGCTATTTCTTTGGGTCTGGTATCCGTGGTCATTATCGCCCGACAAAAATCATGACCACCTTTTTTGGTCGGCTTTATCTTAGGAATTGCAGCCCTGATTTTGTCCATAGGCAAGGGCACGCCGATGACACCGGTGCTAGCGACAAGGACTTTCTCAGGGGATATGCCTAGCTTGGCTGCGGTCAGATTGGCCATTGCCAGGGCATCTATCAATCCTTGCTCACCTGTGCAAGCATTGGCACAACCGGAATTGACCGCTATAGCCTGCGCCCGCCCTTTTGATATATGCCTCTGGGATAGAATGACAGGTGCTGATTTAATCTGGTTGGTAGTAAAAACGCCGGCCGCCTTGCAGGTCACTTCGGAGCAAAGAATAGCCAAATCAAGCTCGTCTTTGCTCTTTATTCCAGCATGGACGGCCCCCGCCAGGAATCCCGAAGCCGAAGTAATATTGCCTGAAGGGATTAAGTCAAACATGAGATTCAAATATAGCAAGAAACAGAGACGCCGTCTATTTCCGTGACCTCACAGCCCGGTCAATTCCCTTTTGCACTGCCTGGCAGTCCAGACTTGGCCTACGGTTCAAGCCTGAGGTTGCCTCCACCTACTATCTCACTCAATTCTCCGGCCAATTCGGGGCAATAATCGACCGTTATGTTGGGCATCTCGAGATTAGTTATTTCACCATCGCCGAGCACAGTCAAAGAGACTCTATCCTGGCCGGGATAACTCTTGAGGATATCCACAATTCTGTGAAGACATTCGACGTCTTTCTCGGCGTCGCCCGACTGGTTGACATCTATCATGACATGGCGACGCTGGGGCTCCTTGAGCACTTCCTGTCTGACAGGGAGGAGCATCGCATCTTGACAGTTTAGCTGTACTTCGCCATCCCTGACCTTCACTACACCGTTGATGCTGAGAATGTTGCCCTCCTGCCATATCCCCTGGGTACTCTCGTAGAGTCTGGGCCAAGCGATGACCTCGATACTGGCATCCAGGTCTTCAATTGAGGCGACGACAAATGGGCGATTGTCTCGGGTGCGGGCCTGGCGTACCGAGACCACCATTCCCTTAACGGTCACCGTTTCCTCAACCATGTCCCGATTAATTTCACCGCAGGAAACAGTGCCTGGTGAGGACGCGTCCCTGGAGAGGAAGTCCAGGGGTTGGGAGAAATAAACCCCCAGCAGTTCCCTTTCCCACATAAGCTTCTGCTTGGCGGATACCTCTTCCTCCCCTTGCGAGTAGTCACCCTTGGTGGCGGGCGAGCTTTGGCCCCATAAGTCAAACATGCTGACCTGTCCAGATTCCTTGGCCCTTTGTTTTGTTTGAGACAAGGAGATAATTTTATTCAACGACTCGAGTAGCGTCTTACGGCTGCCCAGCGAGTCAAAGACACCGACCTTGATCAAGCTTTCGAGTACTTTCTTGTTGATGTTGCGAAGGTCGGCTCGATAAGAGAAATCTTGTATGGATTTAAAATCGCCGCCTGAGTCTCGGCCCGACAAGATGTGCTCAATCGGGGAAGAGCCGACATTTTTGATAGAAGCCAGTCCAAAGCGGATGGCAGCCTCACCCCTTCCCTCTCCGGTTACTGGAGAGGGAGCCAAAGGTGAGGTCTCAATGGCAAAGCTAGCTTGGCTCTTATTAATGTCTGGCGGGAGCACTTTGATGCCCAGCCTCCGGCATTCAGCAATCGCTGAACGGACCTTTTCCATGTTATCTGAATAAGTGTTTAGAAAGGCAACCATGTACTCGATGGGGTAATTTGCTTTGAGATAGGCAGTACGGCAGGCAATAAGGCCATAGCTAACGCTGTGGGCCTTATTAAAGGCGTAACCGGCGAAAGGCTCGATCAGGGAAAATACCTCCTGAGCTAATTCCGGTGATATGCCATTTTTCTTAGCTCCGGCGATAAAGTTGCGCTCCTCTTTCTTCATAACCGCCGGTATCTTTTTACCCATAGCTTTACGAAGAATGTCAGCCTGGCCCAGGCTATAGCCGGCTAGAGCTTGGGCGATGAATATCACCTGCTCCTGATAGACGATGACTCCGTAGGTTTCTTTTAGAATCTCCTTCAGGACAGGATGGGGATAATGAATAGGGGCAATACCCTGCTTGGCTTTGATGAAAGTGGGAATTTGTTCCATGGGGCCAGGGCGATAGAGCGCCACCATAGCTGCGATATCGCTAAAATTAGTGGGCTTGAGTTCCTTAATATAGCGGCGCATCCCGGCGCTTTCCAGTTGGAAGATGCCTTTGGTTTCCCCCGAGGCCAGCAACTCAAAAGTCCTGGCG
>JAOUFZ010000108.1 GCA_029857995.1 Dehalococcoidia bacterium | reverse complement strand
GTACTCAGGTCTTAGCCTGATACACGACCCATCATTAAGCCATAGTCTCCCTCTCTTTGGTTGTTTCTTCGGGACTTTCAGTCCTTCCCTCCTCCAGATTCTCTCTACTCTCTTGTGATTCACTTGCCACCCTTCATGTCTTAACATGGCTGTGATTCTCCGGTATCCGTACCTGCCATACCGAGTTGCCAGTGCGATAACACGTTCCACTAACCTCGCTTCTTCATCTGTGATACGTGGGACGCGCCGCTGTGTCTTCCTCGCCTGCCTGAGTACTCTGCATGCCCGTCTCTGTGAAACACTAAGCTTCTCCTGAATGTGTATGACGATCTTACGTTTCCTGGACGGGCTTAGAAGTTTCCCTCCGCTGCTTCTTCAGAATCGCGTTATCCAGTGCCAGATCAGCTACCAGCTTCTTGAGACGAGCATTCTCCTTCTCCAGGTTCTTGAGCTTCCTTGCCTGCTCTATCCGCAGGCCACCATATTCTTTACGCCAGCGATAGTAAGTTTGCTGGGTGACGCCTATCATTCTGCTGGCTTCCGCGATAGAGATACCCTGGTTGATGTGGATCTCGGCTTCCCTGAGTTTGTTGATGATCTGCTCCGGAGTGAAGCCCTTTCTGACCATTTATCCCCCCTTTCTGTCCTTCTAGACTAACATTGTAGTTGGACTCCTTTTTGGGGGGCACGTCAGGTAAGTATGACTCGTACCTCCAGGTGCCTGTAATTCCTCCGAAATATCAGGCCGGCGATTACATTTATCGCTAAGCACAAGGAAGAGAGAGCAATAAATGAAAGAAAAAAAATTGGACAGAGCTTACATCGCTCTGCTAGACTCTTATTATAGTAGGTCTAGCATATTCGGTACGATGGGGACCAACTATCCCCCAACTCCACCAGAGGCTAGAATACCGGCAACACTAACTTAAGAAGTGGTATCCTTCATGGGGGCACATCATATAAATTCCGAAAGGTAGGTGACTAGATGTCAGAAGAAAAAGATAGGTTGAAAGCTCGCGGCGAGGATGTTACCGCAGATGGGGAACGTGCGGCAGAGACAGAGAAGACCGTTCTAAAGGCACTTGGCCTCAGTGGTGGAATATACGGCGGCGCTCCCTGCGCAGTTGATGTGAAAAACGGTAGAATAATCAGGATCAGACCGCTTCACTATGATTGGAAATATAACAAAAAGCAATTCAACCCCTGGAAGTTTGAAAGGAACGGTAAAACTCTGGAACCGCTTATGAAATCGCTGCCCTCTCCTTTCACCCTGGCCTACAAGAAGCGTGTATATTCACCTAACAGGATTAGATATCCCTTAAAGAGGGTTGACTGGGATCCCAAGGGTGAGAGGCACCCGGAGAACAGGGGCAAGAGCAAGTTCAAGAGGATTTCGTGGGAGGAAGCTGCGGAGATTATAGCCAACGAGGTAAAGAGAATCCATGAAAAATACGGGCCACTAGCTATACTTGTCCAGGGTGACGGACATGGCGAGTGTAAGTTTGTTCACGCGCCCCATGGCTGCTCTAGCCTGCTCCTAGATAAGATGGGAGGCTTCACCCAGCAGGTGAGAAATCCGGACAGCTGGGAGGGGTGGTACTGGGGGGCAAAACATGTTTGGGGTCCGGGACTGATCGGTATGATGAATCCCGCCGAGAATATCGTAAAGGATATGACGGAGAATTGCGATATGGTTCTGCTGTGGGGAGGTGACCCGGAGACCACTCCCTGGGGATTCAGAGGGCAATTCCCTTCCCGGCTCTGCTATTTCTGGTCAGAGATCGGCATAAAGCAGGTATATATCTGTCCTGACCTGAACTATGGTGCGGCAGTCCATGCCGATAAATGGATTCCCATCCTGCCTAACACTGATGCTGCTCTCCAGCTGGCCATCATCTACATGTGGATAAAAGAAGGCACCTACGATACAGAGTATGTCGAGACCCATACCGTCGGCTTTGATCGAGTGAAGGCTTATGTCATGGGAACAGAAGACGGCATACCCAAGACACCTGAGTGGGCTTCCCCTAAATGCGGCGTTCCTGAGTGGACTATCAAGGCACTGGCGAGAGAGTTTGCCTCCAAGACGACATCGATAGTCCACTATTTTGCAGGTGGTATGGCCCGTGGGCCCTACTCCCATGAGCCGGCAAGGCTGGAAGTTATATTGCTGGGCATGCAGGGACTGGGAAAACCGGGAGTTCATCAATCCCAGATAGCCTATGAGGGGATGCCCCGAAATATAATAGGCGGCAAGGGTCAGAGTCATATGGGCATGTTTCAGAACCTTGCCAAGTCTCCCGCGGCAGAGCGGCTGCTTAAACCCCATAAGGTTACCCCTGTAGCCTGGGGTAAACAACTTATCCCCAAGACTCTCATCCATAAAGCCATCCTTAACCCTCCGGTTACCTTCTGGGGCACTGGTGCTATCGAGACAACTACTGAAGACCAGTTCGTGAAGTATACCTACCCTATACCCAAAGAAAAGGGCGGCACCGAGATACATATGATCTGGACCGATACTCCCTGCCGCACAACCTGCTGGAACTGCGGTAATGAGATAATAGAATCCACCAGAAACTCCAAGATAGAGTGTGTGGTCGCGCAGCACCCCTGGCTGGAGAACGATTGCCTCTTTGCTGATATCATTCTGCCCTCTAATACCACCATGGAGGTGGACGATATCATACCCTGCATCAGACAGGGCTGTCATTTCCAGAGCGTATTGCTGATGAGACAGGCTATCAAGCCCATAGGAGAGTCCAAGAGCGACTATGAGGTGGTTTGCGAGGTAGCCAAGAAGCTCGATAAGTACGACGAGGTAACAGATGGTAAAACCGTGGAGGAATTAATCAAAGCTGTTTTTGACGGCATGGGTTTCAATAACTATGTAAGCTGGGAAGAATTTAATGAAAAGGACTATTATGTATTCCCGGTCGCCAAAGACTGGGAGCAAGACCCGGCCGGTCTTATCAAGTTCTATGAAGACCCTGAGACCAACCCCTTACCCACGCCATCGGGTAAGCTGGAGTTCTACTCGGAGAGACTAGCCCAAAACTTCCCTGAAGATAAGGAAAGGCCGCCGATACCGAAGTGGATTGAAAAGGGTGACACCCATGACGAAAACCTCTCTAGCGAAAGGGCAAAGAAGTATCCTCTGCTCGTAATGTCCAACCATCCTAGGTGGCGAGTCCATGCCCAGTGCGACGATATTTCCTGGACCAGGGAAATCCCGACCTGCAAAGTGAAAGGCCCGGATGGTTATATGTACGAACCGATCTGGATTAACCCGAAAGATGCAGAAAGGCGGGGTATAAACAATAGAGACATAGTCAAGGTATACAACGAAAGGGGGGCTGTCCTCGGCGGCGCCATGGTATGGGAGAGAATCATGCCCGGGGTCATATCCATGGACCACGGGGCACGGGTTGACTCAATCATCCCGGGAGAGCTTGACCGGGGGGGCGCCATCAACACCATTGCTCCAAGCGGAATAATCTCCAAACATTGTGGTGGGCAAGCTACAAGCGGATTCCTGGTTGAGGTGGAGAAGGTCAGCATGTCGCAGATAGAAGAATGGATGAGGCAGTACCCCGAAGCATTCCAAAAAGAGTATGACCCGGCGTCAGGCCTACGTTTCAATGCCTGGGTCGAAGGGGGTTCGCAATAAGATGAAAGTATTTGTTATAGACCTGTCGATCTGTAACGGTTGTTACTCCTGCCAGATAGCATGCAAAGACGAGCATGTGAGCAATGACTGGACTCCCTATGCCAAACCGCAGCCGGATACCGGCCAGTTTTGGGTGAAGATTCTTGAGGAAGTCAGGGGCACCGTTCCCAAAGTCAGGGTGGCCTACCGGCCGCATTTGTGCATGCACTGCGATGAAGCACCATGTATCCCCGCCTGCCGACGCAATGCAATATATAAAAGGGAAGATGGGATAGTAATCATCGACCCGGAGAAATGCGCCGGCCATAGAAATTGTATTGATGCCTGCCCGTACGGCGTAATCTACTTCAACGAGGACCTGAACATCGCTCAGAAATGCACCAGTTGCGCCCATCTGCTGGATAACGGCTGGAGCAAACCGCGGTGTGCCGATGTCTGTCCCACTGAGGCCATAAAATTCGGCGAAGAGTCTGAATTTACCGATTTGATTGCCGGCGGGGCCGAGGTCATCAGTCCCGAGTTGGGCCTGAAGCCGCGAGTTTACTACTTAAACATCATGAAGCGCTTCGTTGCCGGCACCGTTTACGACCCAGAGCAGAAGGAGGTAGTCATTGGCGCTATCTGCACCCTGACGGACACGAAAAGCGGCGAAAAATCTACGGTCTCCACCGACAACTTCGGTGATTTCTGGTTCAGGGGCCTGCCGGAAGACTCCGGCTATGACCTGAAAATTGAAAGGGATGGTAGAGTAAAAACATTCCACGACATCCGCACCAAAAAGGATGTCAACCTGGGCGATATCCCGCTGACTTGAGCAAAAACCGGGCTGGCATTGTCGGCGATCCTTTCAGAATAATTGATATGGGGAATACCACTTAGAATGATGAGTAGCTATAGGATAAATGTGTGCCGGACATCGACTAGTTAGAAGCCTCGGTCTGAGTGAGCAACAAGGTGAGGGAAGATGGCCACAGCATGGATTTGTCGAGTCTTTGATGCTCTCCGCGGACCGAGATTGTTTGAGACTATTTGGCATGTCCTTACCAGGGTTAGTGCTCTAAGTGAAACTGAAATTGGCGCTACTTCCACGGTGCTAGGCACAAATGCTATCCGATAAAGTGCCGTACGAGTTGCAGAGGATGGGCTTTTAGGGCTTATCTTCCGGCTCAATAGAGGGAGAGCGTTCGCTACCTTCCATACCGTCAATCTCCCCAGTTCCGGTAGACATTCAAGGTCGCATCTTGGCATCATTGTGCATGAATTGACCCATGTATGCCGATTTGAACTTGTAGGTAGTGTATATTCCTGGCAAGCAATTCGAGCCCAACGGACGACCGGCTATTGGTATGGAGGATGGCAGCGGTGACTCTTCCAGGTCATGGCATTCACGCAATGGTCTCGCCCATCATGAATATGAGCCTGGTCAAGCGCTATCTGCCTTCTGCCGTCGTTTTGTTTAGCAGTATCTCTCCCAGATACATATCGATCTTGGTGTTGACCCTCATCTTCCTAGCTCTATAGCCACTATGCTCAACCAACAGCGTATAGTCTTTGTCCGCATCCAATCCCTCAAACTCAAACTCCCCATAATTGTCTGTCTTTGTTACCTTATCAGCTTCACCTTTGTGGGATAATGTCACCTTCACTCCCACAGCACATTCATCCTTCTTGTCTCGGAAAACAACTTCTCCGGCAATAAACCTCCTGGGTATTCCTATATATTTCACATTTGGCACCAATCCGTACTCAGGATGCAATATCTCCAGTTTGCCTTTGGCAGCTGCTATCACTTTCGATATCTCACTATCAGGGTCATTAACATCGCCGAAAA
>JAOUFZ010000107.1 GCA_029857995.1 Dehalococcoidia bacterium | reverse complement strand
GCAACAGGGAAGGTTCAAGAATATTACCGAAGAGCAGATCGAAGCACTGCGGCACTGGGTAGATGCCCGGTGGAAGCGTTGCCTGGATCGGGCAGGCAATTGATGACCTTCTCTCAATAGACAGCCCTGAGTCTTAGAACCGTAACACCTGCGAAGCCAGAGTCTGATAAACTCGAGCAACTAGTTATCACTTAGTCAAGGTTTTGATGCCGTTACTCTAACGGCGGGGAAGTACAAAAGGACTGGTAGACGATTTAGATACCTGTGGTCGAGGGGGAGGAAGGTCTGCGATTGACGGTAGTCCGTCATCTAGATTATTTCCTTGACCTTCTGGCGGAGGGAGAGGGATTTGAACCCTCGACCCCGATTTAACTCGGAGTAAGCGCTTAGCAGGCGCCCGCACTAGACCACTATGCGATCCCTCCGCTTCGTGCCGCTTAGTTCATTATGCCACACGTCTGAGGAATCAACAAACCATGGAATGTCTGTGCAGTCGAAGCGGAAAAAGACTGGCGCAGCTTTGACCCCGTCTTATTTATTTGCGCCTGTTAGTCTCTTATCAGGGTGCGGGCTCACTTCCGCTTCTGTTCCGTTGATAGGGCCACAATGCTTTCAATGCGGCAACAGAAGGTGCCGGCAGGCGCAGCAACCTCGACTGTTTGTCCGATTTGTTTGTCCAGGATTGCTTTGCCCAAGGGAGAAGCAACAGAAAGTCTACCCTTGGCTGGATTTGCTTCCGGCGGGTCGACTAGAGTATAGCTGAGCTCTTTGTCTGAGGATAAATCACGAAGTACTACTGTGTCTCCGAGTTTAGCTGTGGTCGTGTGGTGGCCTTCCCCCATTATCTTCGCTTGATTTAGGATCGATTCTATCTCCTTGATTCTTCCTTCCAGATGAGCCTTTTGCTCTCTAGCTGCTGCCAGAGGGGCATTTTCTCGAAAGTCCTTGTCGGCGGCTGCTTTTTGCATCTCTTCGATAACTTGAGACCGCTGACTTATCAGGTTAGCTAATTCCTTTTCCAATTTTTCGTAGCCTTGCGCAGTAAGCGTAACGTGGCCCTGATGACTACTCTGCCAGATGAAGGCGGTTTTCTTTGAAGAAGTTTTTTTTGCCCTGAGGTGAGGAGCTAGAGCTATGCTGCTGGAGCTCTTTTTCCGAATGTAGGTAAGAAAGGACCTGAGGGGCTCGGCTGCCGATGGGGTAATCTGTTCGCCGTAGCTAGCCACATCCACGGGGCTGATGTCCTGCACCTGCCTGCTTGAGCCAAGCCATCTGACGAATTTAATAATTTCTGCCTGTACCTTTCCCCTTTCTTCGGGTGGCAAATGTGCTAGAAAAGCGTCGGCTGCCTCAGCAAGCGTCGAGGTGCGCTCTATGTTTCCCACGAAGAATGAATCATAGCTTCAAAAATAGATACTGTCAATTTATGTGTCGGCAAAGAGAGCCTTGCCTTTATCTTCCCGACACAGTGTGTTAATGTAACCGTGGTTGTCTCCGAGCGCTAAGCATAGAAGGTGAGGTCGCAAAGGAGAGCCCGTATATTGTACTGGAGTGTCAGGGATGAAGACCTTGGTTCAATGTGATTTCGACGGCACGGTTACCGAAGAAGACATTAGCTTCCTTCTTTTGGATGCCTTCGCTCAGGGAGATTGGCGGCAATTGCTGCGACAGTATAGGGAGCACAGGATATCTGTCGGGGAGTTCAATACCAGGGCTTTTGCCATGGTCAAAGCAGATAAGCATAGACTACTGGAGGCTCTACAAGGCGGAGCTAAGGTTCGAGCTGGATTTCATGAATTGGTGACTTACTGCCTGGAAAAAGCCTTAAGATTGGTCATTGTGAGTAACGGTCTGGATTTTTACATAAGGGCTGTGCTGAAGGGTCTGGGGCTAGCGGACATCGAAGTATATGCCGCACAGGCCTCCTTCCATCCTGAGGGAATGAAAGTTCAATATTTGGGGCCGGATGGCAAAAGGTTGGAGGATGGCTTCAAAGAGGCATATGTCGAATCGTTTCTCAGGCTCGGGTACAGGGTCATATATATAGGGAATGGCGATTCGGATGTTGCTCCGGCAAAATATGCTCACCATGTATTTGCCACAGGCGACTTGCTGGCGTACAGCAAAGAGAACAACCTGAATTGTAAGCCTTTCGAAGACTTCAGGGACGTCGTTAAGGACCTGGAACAGATGTCACAATTTCCACTCTGAGGCAATTCCTTTCATGTTGATAGAGTCTCCGTGTGAAGTCTGAGCTCTCCTGGTATGAGGCATTGAGGAAGTGAGCTTGAATCCCTTCGGCCTCGTTTAAGTTCTTCGGCTACCAAGCCGGGTTTGCTTTGGGCAGAACCAGAACCAGGTTGACTCAGCGCCGCCTGCGAAACAGGGAAATAAGCAACAGAAGGACAATAACAATGAAGAAGGGGGATATATGGATTCCGCTGCTGCCACCGTCCGGGGTAATGACGGTGGAAGGTTTATCGGGTGGTTCTCCCTTAGTTATGGCTTTATCCTCAACTTCGTAGACTTCTAGCTCAGTTCCCAAGAATTCCTCTGGCATCCAACCTAGAGGATTATTTCCGCCCGTAGCTTCAGCCCAGATCCATCCAGCCTCACCGTCAACCGATAGGCTTTGATTAGCTTCCCTGTATTCGGGCAAGTAAACCAGAGCCGCAGCATGTTCGGGCGCTAACACTATGGCGGAACGGAACCCCGCACCTTTATACATAACAGCAAGCAATACAGCATAGTCCTCGCAATCACCATGAGCAACCCCCTTGTCTTTAATAGTCACCGCCAGCTCGTCAGCATTCTGAGCGAATTCTGCAAAGCTGAACTGGCTTTCATCGGAGGTATATCTAACCCTATCACGCGCAAAAGCAAAAATCTCCTCCGCTCTCTGATGCATATCTGGATAGTCTCCGGCAAATTGCTGGCCAATACGATAAGCCTGGTCTGCATTTTGTCCCAGACTCTCACCCACGATAATGGGATAAAAACCCGTGGCAGAAACCTGGAAGAAACCGTCTTCACCAGCAGCATCAGTACGACATATATCCCAGTCATCAAAGATCTCTCCGCCTTCTTGATAGAATTTTGCCGATGGTATAGCCAGGATAGAAGCAGGCATCAGCACTGCCAGGATAGCTAAGGTGAAGACAATGGCCATCAAATGTTTTGGCATGATAGCTCACAAGGGCATTATCAAGGCACCGTGGATTATCAAGCCAAAGAAAACCAGATAGCCAAAGACATATATGCCCACCGCAACCGGATTCTGTTCAACGCTGAGGAAGGGAATTTTTGGCGTCAGCTTGTCCACGATGTGCAGCAAGGCCACTCCCAATAGGAGAGCCACCAGAAAGGTAACGGCAACCAGGCCCAGCCTTCTGGGATCAATCAGACTTGCCAGCAGGCCGCCGCCAACTAAAACAGGACCGGTTACCACGCCGTGGATAACCAAACCGATCAGGATGAAGAAACCGGCTATGAATAGGCCTACTGAAATCGGGCTCTCTCCTATTCTCTCCCGTTCATGGATGAGTCGAGTGAGTGCATCCAACGCCCTAATCCCGAGCCAGGCCAGCAAACCACAAATGAACGTCCAGATTATGACTCTAGCTATCCAGAGTAGTACAATCACATAGAAAGGAGTGGCGGGACCTATCTCACTCACACTCATGGGCCTAACTCCCTTGGCAGAATATGCTGCCGGACAGCTCTATAAGCATACATCAATCATTAGCTCTCTCAAAGCATTGAGGACGTCGTTACGCACCCAGGACTTTTGCAGTCGTGCTCTTTCAGTTCTTAGGATCCCATGCACACTTAAACTCTCCACTTTCAATCATAGGCAGCATCACATCCACCACACTGGCATCGTACTTTGTTCCCCTGCCGTCTTTGAGTTCTTTTAGAACATCCGCCGTGGTTCTTGCTGGACGATAAGGACGATGGGAACTCATGGCCTCCACCACATCGCAGACAGCGAGAATACTGACCTCCAGACTTAGCTTATCTCCTGTGATGCCGTTAGGATAACCCGAGCCATCTAGCCGTTCGTGGTGTTGCAGCGCTACGTCGGCTGCTGGCCAGGGAAGGTTTGCGTCCTTCAATACACTATAACCTTGTTTCGTGTGGGCACGGATAAGGGCCCATTCTTCCTCAGCCAGTTTACCCGGCTTGGTAAGGATACTCCTCGGGATGGAAATCTTGCCGATGTCGTGGAGTAATCCGTTGAAGTAAAGCCTCTCGACTACATCCTCAGCCAAGCCCATATTCTCACCTGCAATATGGGCCAGTTCAGCTACTCTTTGCTGGTGCTCTGCCGTATAGGGGTCATAAAATTCAATGACACGAGAAACGATTTTCGTTAAGTCGATAAAAGAACTCTTCAATTGTTCTTCTGTTATATTGCGCGCGGTGATGTTACTGCGAAACTCCTGAAATCCTGCGAGTTTGTCTTTTCTATTGATGAAATTCAAATACTGCTCTATGAATATTCTTCTGCCATCTTTCTTGAGAATCTCATGAACTATGCTGAATATAGGTTCATCTGTGCTCAGCATCTTGTCTATTTGCTTGGAAAGCTCTTCTCTACTTTCTGGAGGGAGGATCCCTGTTGGCTTCATCTCGGTCAATTCTTCCAGACAATAGCCAGATAGTTTCTCAAGCGCTTTGTTACTCACTCCGGTATTGTCTGGGACGTCCGCAGAGAAAACTGCTTCCAAGCAAGTGGCAAAAAGGCTGCAATAACGTTCCGCGCTTTCCCTTAGTGCCCCCTCTGTGTTCTTGCGGTCGGTGATGTCTCTTCCGACGGCAAGTCCCAAAGATTGGCCGTTTTGTCGCCTGATAGAGAGAGATAATTCAAGGGGGAATGTAGAGCCGTCTTTTCTTAATGCTTCGCCTTCGATGAGTGCTGTTTCCCCGCAATTTCCGGTCAGGAAAGCCCTTAATACTCGTGCGTGACCTTCTCTGTGTTTCTCCGAAATCAACTTGGTTAGTGGCTGCCCCAGTATCTCGGGGTTTGAGTAGCCAAAGACTTGTTCTGCGCCTTTATTCCAGAATACTATTGTCCCTTTGCGGTCTACCTCGAGTATGGCATCCCGGGAGCATGCCACGAGGACCCCGTGTATCTCTCTGCTTTTAGGTAGAGCTTCTGACTCTTCGTGTGGTGGTTCTGTTTCTTCCATCAGCAATTTCTGTTCTTGCCACCATGCCTGCTTCCTTCCCTATCTGGCTGGATATTCAATCTTCAACCATAACCAGCTATATTCAACTATACCAAACACATCAACTAATGTGCAATAGGAGTTTGCTTGTGGAGACGGTGGCGAGCTGGTCGCAGCTTGGGCTTCCAGACCATCTCTGTAATCGGGCTTGTGCCCAATCGAAAGGACCAATCATAGAAATGCTGCTTCTGGGAAGAAAGTATTCAAAAACGCAGTGCGAGGCTTGAGCCTCGCACTGCTGAATTTGTTGAAATCGAAAGATGTCACAATCCTAGCTCTGAGGCGATCCCTTTCATGGCTTCGATGCCCAGGCTCATAAACTCTTCCAGTTCCAGTCCGATTTCTTGGCATTGAGCCACTTGCTGTCGGTTAACTCCGGCAGCAAAGCTTTTTTCGCGAAAGCGCTTCATCACCGATTTGCTCGTCAGTCCGCTTA
>JAOUFZ010000105.1 GCA_029857995.1 Dehalococcoidia bacterium | reverse complement strand
GTCCAGTTTGATGGGTCACCAGCCTTATCCCGATCAAGTGGCTCGCCGCCTTCTCCGCTTCTTTCGGACTATTGACTATCTTTATGCCGCCCACCTTGCCCCTTCCTCCAGCATAGACCTGGGCTTTGACCACCGCTTTGCCGCCAATCTCAGTGGCCATCTTCTTAGCTTCGGCTGGGGTATAAACTACATTGCCCTTGGGAACGGGAATACCGTACTGAGCCAGAAGTGCCTTGGCCTGATACTCGTGGATCTTCAATTTACCTCCTTGCTCCTCGAAGCGGAGGGGGTGGGATTCGAACCCACGTTCGCCAAAAAAGGCGAAAGCGGTTTTCAAGACCGCCACCATAAGCCGCTCGGTCACCCCTCCTGCCTCCAAATTCTACTTCAAAGCAGCGCCTCCAGGCAATGTTGACGACCTTGCACTCAGTTTTCTGCCAGTCCTTGATCTACGGTGGTGGGACAAAATACTACCACTGGAACAACGGAAACTTGTATGGTAGACTCCATCAGAGAGAAGGCGAAAATGATAAAGGTTATCGAAGGTTATGAACTGAAGAAGGGTGCAGATATACAACCTCTATTTCTAAAGCTCAGGTCATATGCCATGACATTTCCAGGTTTCATTAGTGCTGAGCATATCAGAAGTGTGAAAGGCAATCCTATTTCCGCTCTGTTATACAATTGGAAGAGACTTGAGGATTGGGAGATATGGGAGAGTTCAAAGCTTAGACAACAGATACTGCAAGAAGCAGAGGCACTCTTGGTATCAGAGCCGAGAATAACAATATATGAAGTAATGCCCACATCAGCGTGGACATATACTGGACTCAAATCGTAATCCGGGCAATTGAAAATCTTTTGTGGCAGGGATTCTATTCTCCGCAGTGGTGAGCATCAACTTTGAGTAGATTCAAAGCCCGACTGGATATCTTGGGTCTGTCTCCTTCTGAAGATCCTTTGGCACGAGGGCGTTAGCAAGCGCGGGTCAGGGCAAGGTTAAGGAGTGTCAGGCGTCCTCTACTTTGACACTTGGGAAGACAACTCTGAAGGGAACCTCCTTTTTGTATAGTGATTGGTATAGAGATATTGCTTCGTTTGTCTCCAAGGGGACGATTCTATTAATTTCGCTAGGCAACAGCGTTTGATACTGGGCGAAAAAATTGCCTTCTGGCGTTCTAAATAAGAATGTATTACGGCCGCCTTGCTCGCAGTTATAGCCATTCCAGTATTCGTCGTGGGCTATTAGCGTGGCTTTGTCTGTGCGATATCGCTTACCTGCGACAACCCAGATCATGTTTTCCGGTTGCATCGGTTCACCTCCAGTTACACTTTCGGCTCAAGCTGTGCTTACATTGCTTGCGCCCTGTCATCATCCTCTTATATTATACATTAAGAATGCGTTTTATTGCTGCTCTGCAAGTCACCTTCAGGCGCTAGCTCTAACTCAAAGCTCCCAAATTGACGTTATTTTGGCGTCAAACCGACTGGGACCGGCTGTCGCCAGCAAGAAATCGTGGTCAATTCCAGAATTTGACCTCCGCTCCAGTTAACTATAGAATAGATTTGGGCGAGTAAACCGGGTGACCGCCCCTATACAATTGGGGGAGGAAAGTCCGAGCTCCACCGAGCAGGGCGCTGGGTAACACCCAGGGGGGGAGACCCCACGGAAAGTGCCACAGAAACACACCGCCAGCGGCTGGCTTAGCCAGTGCGGGTAAGGGTGAAATGGCGAGGCAAGAGCTCACCAGCAACTGGGAGACCGGTTGGTTGGACAAACCCCGCCTGGAGCAAGACCGAATAAGAGGGCTCAACTACCCCGAAGCCTGCGGACTCCGGGATCAGTTTAAGGTGCTCGGCCGAGACCCTTGGGTTGGTCGCTTGACTCTGATGGTAACATCAGAGCTAGATGGATGGTCACCACCCCGACCTGGTCGGGGCACAGGACTCGGCTTATAGGTTTGCTCGCCCAAAAATTTTTGCCGGACTTGTATGCGGCAAAGGACAGGGATGAGACTCAAGCCTTGACCAGGGGGTTATCCAAGGAAAAAACAAGGGAGAGGATGACATCCCAGTGGCCACAAACAAGTTTGTTAAACCACAGTTCCGGGAATAAAATAATAATATATGGATGACATATCCCCCCAGCTTCGGGATTTTATTCTTTTTTGTGCCCAGAGGCGGAGCCCAGAGTGGCCGGCTATTTATGATGAAATGACCAGAGTAGCCGGAAGCAAATTGTTCCAGGGATTAGGCTGCAAAGAGCTTAAGCAACTGGGGTTATCCTTCTCCTTATCCGGTATGGACAAAACCATCCAATTGGTGAAACAAGTTACTTGCCACAACCATCAGTAAGAGGCATTTTGCATTCTTTCACCTCAAGCAGGCTTGTTATGCGGATAGCTGTACTTGGTGACACCCACGTGAATAAGCTTGAATGCCTCCCCAAAAGGATAATTGATGCCCTCTCCACAGTAGATCTGATAATCCACGTTGGAGACTTCACCGACGTTCAACTGCTCAAGGAGTTGAAACAGTTGAGGGAGGTGAAAGCAGTTCATGGTAATATGGATTCAAGGCAGCTAAAATCTGTACTCCCGGCCAAGGAAATAGTGGAAACAAAAAACAAACGAATCGGCATAACTCACGGCTCGGGCGGTCCTTGGGGAATAAAGGAGAGGGTGAGAAAAGTGTTTGAGTCAGACCGGATTGATATTATCGTCTACGGCCATTCTCACCGATCCCAGAACAAGGTCATCAATGATATTCTCTTTTTCAATCCCGGCAAGGCCGCAGACTCTTTTGGTATTCTCACGATCGATGGAGAAGCCAAAGGAGAAATAATCAGCTCTCGATGACTGTTTACCGTTTTATCACAATGGAGCCGTAGCCGACTACTCGGGAGAAATCGCCACTAGTATCTCCGCTGGTGGCATACTTCAATAGACTTGCCTTTTTGCCTTTCATTTCTTTGGAAGCGACGATAGCTGCAGCCACCGGACCATACCCGCACATAGTACAACCAAGTCTCTCACAGCGCTCGTACAGCTCTTCCTCATCAAGATCAATTATGGCCTCTATCACCGAGCTATCCTTTTCCATAGCTACGGAGTGAGGTTCATAATGCGTAAGATCGCTGCTGGCAATGACTATCAAGTTGTCGCCCGCTTGCCCAATAGACTTACCCACTATTCGAGCTGTTTCTATGTCTTGAGCCAGCATAGTTATGGGCACAATTTTTACCTTCTTATAGAGGTATTGAAGCCAGGGTAATTGCACTTCAATACTGTGCTCATGTATATGGGCTGTCTCGTCCGCTTTAATCACATCCCCCAAAAGCCTTTGGGCAAGCTTTTTGTTTACTTCTACCTCACCCAAGGGCGTGCTCCAACTACCTCCTGCCCACAAAGAGACAGGATACCCATACCCTGTGTGGTTAGGACCAAGTATCACTGCGGTATCCAATACCCCGTCATCAGCAACCTCCTTATATGCATGAGCTGCTACTGGCCCGGAGTAGTAATAACCAGCGTGGGGGACGACGATGGCCACAATCTCCCTCAACCCTTTGCTATTCACCCGGGGTATAGTCCCGGGTCCAACCTCATGTTTGTAGCACCATTCGATTTGTTCTTCTAATTCTCCGGCAGTGCCAGCGTAAAACATGCCAGAGACAGCAGGTCTTCTTATCTTCATGGGACACTCTACAAATCAGGACTATCTTTAGGCTCTCTTTCCGTCCTTCTCTTGGCCTTTTTCTCGACTCCCTCAGCTTCTCCCTCAGCCTTTTCTTTGCTCTCCTCTGTGACCTCATCTACTCCCATCCTGGCTTGGTCACGCAGCCAGCGGTGTATCTCGTCCAGAGCTGGTGGGAAAATACTGAACAGTTCCACATCACCAGGAAACTGCACCGAATGCTCCTCTCTGATGAACAGAAGCCCGGCCTCATCGTCTTTGAGTGTCTCGCTTATCTTCTTAGCGATAGACTCATTTCTTTTCATTGCCGCCTCAACATAAAATTGAGAGACTCTATTTGCCACCCTATCGCTTATAAAGCCTAGCATTAGGCATCTCTGCCAGTCCACGACTTCTTCCAATAATTCCCTCTCTTCAATTGTCTCAAAGATAGCACCGTTATCACACTGAGTTCTGGCAATTTGATAACTGCTTGGATTCAGCCTCCCCAGTGCTTTCATACCATCCTCACCACATTGAAGAATTGATTCGTGGTAAACCCGGTTCACCTTTCCAATCTTCGCCGCTAAATTGGTTAGCTGCTCTGCCACCTGTTGCCAATAACGATTACATTTTTCTTTATATTCAGCGGGGGCTTCCTCGCCGAAATATACAAGTGGGACGAGGTAAAGCTTCTTACCCTGCTTGAAGTGCTCAGCTTCCAGCCTCTCTATTTTGCCTAATTGCTCTGGCATGGCTATTTATCTCCAAAAAAAGGAAGTCCCCCGAGCCCCTGGGCACTTTACATTCAGATGAGCCTAGGTGGAAACGAGCAAAGGCCTTTTTCACCAGTACTACTCATCAGGCTCTCCTTCTTTTCCCCAGTTTTGCATCATCCTCTTGATTCCCTGGGCAAGTTTGGGATCCTCCTTGAGACGCTGTGTAAATACAGGGCAGCTCTGAAGAATCATCTCCTGACTCATAGAGGCTATGTTTTCCATGATGTGGTCCAGCTCGCCTTTCGCCTGTTCAGGGAGATTTGTCCCCTGCATCGCTATCCTAAACTGCGCGATATCCTCGATGCTAACCTGAACCGGGGTTAGACAGTTTTTATACCAAGGACACTCTTTACATCTGACGAGCGCTGTAACTTCGTCTAAAATATCACCCATTTTCTGCTCCTCCTCGTTAATATAATTCTAGCACTTTCCCTTGGCATAGAGATAATCAAATTCCAGTGACACGAGGGAAAGGGCTCAGCACGACAAAATGTGTGTATGGAATCGCGGCTTCTTATCGACCGCACCCTTGTTTTACTAATTAATCCCTTATGCTATAATAAAGGAGCGCCAGTGACAGCGGGTACCCTGAGGGTTTAAATAGTCTGCCTGCCGAGGCTGAGGTTAACCCTGTGTCTACTGGCACAGGGGTTTTTTGTTATAGACTTCCTCTCCCATGGTGAGAGGGGTCAAAAAGAGGGTGATTATGTTAAAAGAGAAAAAGGCTCAGATAGTAAGCAATCTAGTCGATGATTTGTCGCGGAGCACTATTATCATCACTACCAACTATCAGGGCTTGCTTGCTAAACAAATGGCTGATTTGCGTAATGCTCTGGCAAAAGCAGGTATCGGGTATCATGTGGTCAAGAATACTCTGGTCTATCGTGCCGCTGACCAGGCAAGTAAGCCACACCTGAGAGATATAGTCGAAGGTCCCGTGGCGCTGGCTTTCGGTTACGAAGATATAGTTACTACAGTTAAGACTCTTAACCAATATATCAAATCCTCGGCATTGTCTTTACAAATCAGAGGAGGATTGTTGGGGGACCGGATTTTGCTCCCGGAGGAACTGGCAACCCTGGCCAATTTGCCGCCTAGAGAAGTTCTCATATCCAGATTGCTCGGGCAATTACAGGCCCCCATAGGAACTTTACATAACATTATCAGCTTTCCCTTGCGGGGGCTTCTGACTGTATTACAGAACAGGGCTCAAACCGCTAGCAAATAACAAAGGAGGAAATCATGTCACCAGAAGAAGTAGAGAAAGAAGCTAAAGAAG
>JAOUFZ010000106.1 GCA_029857995.1 Dehalococcoidia bacterium | reverse complement strand
TGTTTCCCTGGGGGTGACTTTGGGGGCTAGGGCTGGCACTTTTTACGGTCTGGCCGGTTTGGGCGACCTGATAACTACTTGCGCCAGCACTCTGAGCCGAAATCATTATGTTGGCTATGAACTAGCTAAGGGTCGCTCTTTATCTGATATCTCTGCCTCTATGACACATGTTGCCGAGGGGGTCGCTACCACTGCGGCAGCCCACCGATTGGCAAAGAACCACGGGCTTAGATTACCTATTATCGACCTTATTCATGGGGTTCTTTTCGAGGGCTTGCCTCCCAGCCGAGCGCTGAGCGGGTTCAGGAAACTAGCAGCAAGCCATTACTGCTTTCTAGACTAGGCGTCTTGAGGCGGTTCAGTCCGAGGTAGTACCTTAGCCAATTCCTCAAAAAGACGTCGCTGATTTTTGTTCAAGTGTTGTGGAGTTGTTATGACTACTTTGACGAGCAAGTCTCCTCTTCCCTTGCCATCAATATAAGGGATTCCTTTGCCTTTACAGCGAAAAGTCTTTCCATCCTGAGTTCCTGGTGGTATTTTCAAGTCCACCTTTCCATCTAAGGATGGCACTCTCACCTCATCGCCCAGAGCAGCTTGAGCAAAATTGATGGCCAACTCATAAAGAATGTCAGTGCCATCTCTATGGAATAGACTGTGGGGCTTTACTGAAAAAGTAACATACAGGTCGCCGGGTGGACCTCCATATACGCCAGCGCTCCCTTCTCCGTCCATGCGTAGTCGGTATCCATCATCCACACCAGCTGGAATAGTAACGCTTATCTTGCGCTTCGCCTTTATTCTTCCTCTGCCCTGGCATTGAGAGCAAGGATTGCTGATTACTGTGCCTCTACCTCCACAGCGAGAACAGGTGGTGGTACTGGTATAGCGCCCAAAGATGCTTTGCTGGACTCTCCTAACTTGCCCTGTGCCGCGGCAATCAGGACAGGTCTCGGGATTTGTCCCGGGTTTGCTGCCAACGCCGTGGCAGGAAGGGCAGAACTCGATGCGGGGTGTTTCGACTTCTTTACTGCAGCCGAATACCGCCTCGTCAAAGGAAAGAGTGAGGTGACTCTGCAAGCTGTCCCCCTTCTGGGGAACACGCTGAGCAGGCCGCCCGAAAATGGTGCCGAAACCATCCCAGAAGGATTCAAAAATATCCCCGAGCCCACCGAAGCCAAAATCCGGAAAACCTCCTTCAACATCTATTCTGCCATAGCGGTCATACCTGTTCCTTTTCTCAGGGTCAGAAAGTACTTGGAAGGCCTCATTTATTTCCTTGAATTTATCCTCGGCTCCTGGCTCTCTATTACGGTCGGGGTGGTACTGGAAAGCTAACTTGCGAAACGCCCTCTTAATTTCCTCATCACTGGCGTTTCGAGGCACTCCCAGCACTTCGTAGTAATCTTGTTTTATCGCCATAATCTTTAAGTATAGCTCTTAAATGCTTATGCTGACAACTTCTGCAACAGAGAACAATCAGCAACCTGTCCACCTTGACAAGGGAGAGGGGAGCATAGATGACAGAGGGGTGCGCCGCTCTCTACAACCTCCTTCCTTTCCTTCACGGGTCGGTGAACAATCTAAGGTTGCGAAGTGGCAAGTATTTGACACCTTGAGAGGTGGTATAATCACGGCATCGTGCAACAGCAGATCAAAAGAATCCTCCGTCATCGTAAGAAAGAAAGAATCACTGGCGAAAACCTTAAGGCTTCGGCAGTGCTCATGCCTCTTTTTTATAGCCAGGGGCAATACCATATCCTGTTTACAGAGAGAAGCGATGAGGTAGTATTTCACAAAGGGCAGGTATGCTTTCCCGGGGGCACTCGGGAGCCATCCGATTCCGACTTACTCCAAACTGTCCTCAGGGAGGCCGAGGAAGAGATAGGTCTAGAGGCTAAAGATATTGAAATTTTAGGGGAGCTTGACGATATTATAACCTTTGTCACTAACTATGTCATTTCGCCTTTTGTTGCCTTCATATCTCATCCTAACTCTTTGCGGACCAACGGCAGAGAAGTCAAGGGAGCCTTTTCTGTTCCCCTGTCATTTCTGATAGATGAAGCCAATTTCAAGCAAGATTCTTACGCCTATGAGTATGAAGGGCATGTCATCTGGGGAGCTACCGCCAGGATTCTAAAGCAGTTCATCGATTTGTTGAAGTCTGAGAGTGGGGCATGATAATAGTCATTTCTTCTCTTTAGGCTTCTCTTTAGCCTTGACTTTAATTGCTTTGGGTTTTACTTCTTCAGCTTTGGGGATGGTCAGAGTCAGAACGCCATCCTCCATCGTTGCCTCAGCCTTGTCTGTTTTAAGTCCGCCGGGAAGAACCACTCTGCGGGAAAAGGAACCATAACGTCTCTCCTGGTACAGGTAGTCCTCTTTCTTGATTTCCTCTTCCGCTTTGGTCTCTCCCCTGATGGTCAGGGTTTCGCCGGTGATATCAATACTGATATCCTCTGGCTTCAGCCCGGGCAAAGTTGCCTTCACCACTACTTCGTTGGGTGTCTGGTAAACATCCAGGGCTGGTACAGTTAATTCACCAAGGACGGCCAAAGCACGAGAGGGGCGCACAAAGCTGTCCTCGAACAGCTTGTCCATTGCCTGTCTCAGGCTCATGAGTTCGCTAAAAGGTTGCCATCTTTCTATAGCCATTTATCTCACCTCCTTCTTTAGTTTCTTACTGAGCCCCACTCTCAGTTCAGCTAAGGATTATAAGGGAGTTAGACAATTGTGTCAAGTTTCCTCGACATGTGTTGCAAACTATTTGACAAAAACTTTAAGCCATTTTATAATTGAAAACAAAAATCGATAGGGAAAAGACATGGCGAACAAGGATTATTATCAGATTTTAGGCTTAAGTAGGAACGCTTCGGAAAAGGAAATCAAGCAGGCCTACCGCCGTTTGGCTCGCAAGCACCATCCTGACCTCAACCCTGGCGATAAATCGGCTGAGGCAAAATTTAAGGAGATAAACGCTGCTCACGAAGTCCTTTCCAATCCTGAAAAGCGCAAGAAGTATGATCAATTTGGTGACCAGTGGGAATATGCTGAGCAGTTTGCCAAAGCTGGAGGCCGAGGAGGAGTTAAATGGGATTTTGGCAAAGATGGCACAACTGTCGAATATGGCGACCTGAGCGACTTTGGCGACATTTTCTCGAGCTTGTTCGGGGATTCCGGTATGGGTTCCAGGATGAAGCGTGGGCCACAGCGTGGTCAGGATATAGAGTCTACCATTGAGGTAAGCCTTGAGGAAGCTTACCATAGCTCTGCACGTGTTATACAGCTTGAGACCGCGGAGCCCTGTACCGCTTGTGGCGGCACAGGCAGAGTGGGCAATCGAGTCTGTACCATTTGCAATGGTGCCGGTGCCAAGGCAATTCCCAAGCGCTTGGAGGTTAAGATTCCCGCGGGAGTTAGAGATGGTTCGAGGATTCGTATAGCGGGGGAAGGTGTGCCAGGTCATACCGGAGGCAGCAAAGGTGACCTTTATCTAGTTGTTAAAGTTCTGCCCCATAAACTCTTTGAGCGCAAGGGAGATGATCTTTACTCTGAAGTCTCAGTGCCTTTAGCCACCACCACGCTAGGTGGCGAGGTCAGATTGCCCACTTTGAATGGCACTCTATCTCTTAGAATTCCACCGGAGACTCAAAACGGCAAGATTTTTCGCTTGGCCGGAAAAGGCATGCCGCAGCTAGGCAATGCAAATTACGGTAGCTTATTTGCGAAGGTAAAAGTAGTCCTCCCCACCAATTTGACCGAGGAGGAAAGAAAACTATTTGAGAAATTGCGGTCCTTGCGACCAACATGAAGCGAGGTGCCACGATGGTAGACTGGGAATCCAAACCGAGATACGTAATAAGCATAGCCGCCAGGATGATAGGCATAGAGGCTCACACATTGCGGTATTACGAAAGGCTGGGGCTGGTGCAGCCCGAGCGCTCGAGTGGCAATATCCGCCTCTATTCCGAGGAAAACATTGACCACTTGCGCTATATTAAGGCTCTGATGTGCGATTGTGGTGTTAATCTGGCTGGGGTAGAGGTGGTGTTGAAGTTGATGCAGAGGATGAAGGATATGGAGCAGCAGCTTGAGGAGATGGAAAAGAGAGTCAAGATGATTGGCGAAACTGAAATAGAAGACATAATAGAAGACATAATAGAAGACGCAGAATGGAAGGAGGTATAGAAGGTTGAAACCAGAGAAATTTACTGAACAGGCACAGGAGGTTCTAGCCGCTTCACAAGAGTTAGTTCGTCGCTATCGCCATAATCAGTGGGATGTAGAGCATGTATTGTTGGCGTTGCTGGAGCAGGAAAAAGGAATAACCAGGGATATCATCCAGATGCTAGGTGTGGACGTTGATGTGGTGAGAAAGCGGGTAGGAGCAACGCTTGAAGGTTTTCCCAAGGTGACCTATGAAGCGGGGCAAATTTATGCCACTCCGCGGATTTCTGCTCTTCTCGAAAATGCCAACAGGGAAGCTGACAGGCTCAAGGATGAGTTTGTCAGCACCGAGCATTTGCTCATTGCCATTGCCGGGGAAACCAGAGGTGAGGCAGCAACAATTCTGGGTGAGTCTGGCATTAACCAGGAAAAGATTTATCAAGCCTTACAGAAAATCCGTGGCGGTCATAGGGTTACCGATCGCCAGGCGGAAAGCAAATACCGCTCCCTGGAGAAATATGGGCATGACCTCACGGAGTTAGCTCGTCAAGGCAAACTCGATCCCGTAATCGGAAGGGAAAATGAAATCAAACGTGTGATCCAAATACTTTCCCGGCGCACCAAGAACAATCCCGTGATTATTGGCGATGCTGGCGTGGGCAAGACGGCTATCGCTGAGGGATTAGCTCAGAAAATCGCCGCTGAAGATGTCCCCGATTCCTTGAAGGGGAAAAAGGTGGTGGCTCTAGACATGGGAGCACTGGTAGCGGGAAGCAAATTCCGCGGGGAGTTTGAGGAAAGACTGAAGGCAGTCTTAGATGAAGCAAAGCAAGCGGCCGGCGAGATTATCATGTTCATTGATGAGCTTCACACTGTGGTGGGGGCTGGAGCTGCTGAGGGAGCAATTGACGCCAGTAATATGCTAAAGCCGGCACTGGCTCGTGGTGAGATTCAATGTATCGGAGCCACTACATTAGATGAATATCGAAAGCACGTGGAGAAAGATAAAGCACTGGAGAGACGTTTCAGCCCTGTTTACCTTGATGAACCCGGCGTGGAAGCCACTATAGAGATGCTCCGGGGGCTTCGACCTCGGTACGAAGCACATCACAAAATAAAAATCGACGATTCCGCTCTGGTAGCTGCTGCCAAACTGAGCCAGAGATATATATCCGATAGATTCTTGCCGGACAAGGCAATTGACTTGATTGACGAAGCGGCCAGCAAGCTACGTCTTGATATGGAAAGCGCTCCCGAGGAAGTTAAGACTTTGGACCGAAAAATGAAACACCTGCGTGATGAGGAGGATGCTGTTTCACAACGGCAGGACTATCAGAAAGCTGCTGAATTGAAGGCGGAAAGGATACGTTTGGAACAAGAGTACAACCAAGCCAAACTAAAGTGGCAAAAAGATAAGAAAATTGACAGTGTGGTAGATGAGGAGGATATTGCAGGACTGGTTGCCCAGTGGACGGGCATACCCGTTTCCCGGATGATGGAAACGGAAACTGATAAATTGGTCCACATGGAGGAAAGGATTCACCAGAGGATAGTGGACCAGGAAGAGGC
>JAOUFZ010000104.1 GCA_029857995.1 Dehalococcoidia bacterium | reverse complement strand
GTTATATAGTCAATCTTGGTCTCGGTGTCATCGCCGCAGCCGTTGCTGATGGTCAAGCTGACGGTGTAAGTGCCGGCGATGGTGTAGGTGTGGGATGGGTTCTGGTCAGTGCTGTTGGTGCCATCGCCGAAGTCCCAGAACCATTCATCGTAGGTGCCAGCGGAGTCATCGAAGAAGTCGATCTCTGTATCGGCACAAGTGATGTTATTGCTGGCATGGAAGTCAGCCTCAGGTAAAGGTAGGACTTCAATATAATTTATCTTGGTCTCGGTGTCATCGCCGCAGCCGTTGCTGATGGTCAGGCTGACGGTGTAGTTGCCGGCGCTGGCGTAGGTGTGAGACGGGTTTTGAAGAGTGCTGTCGTTGCCATCGCCGAAGTCCCAGAACCAGCTATCATAGGTGCCAGTGGAGTCGTCGAAGAAGTCAATCTCTACATTGACACAAGGGTCGGTGTCGCTGGCATGGAATTCAGCCTCGGGTAAGGGTAAGACTTTGATGTAGTCGTTCCTGGTCTTGGTATCATCGCCACAGCTACTGCTGATGGTCAGGCTGACGGTGTAGTTGCCTACGGCGACATAGGTGTGGGACGGGTTTTGAAGAGTGCTGTTGGTGCCATCGCCGAAGTCCCAGAACCAGCTATCATAGGTGCCAGTGGAGTCGTCGAAGAAGTCAATCTCTACATTGGCACAGGGGTCGGTGTCGCTGGCATGGAAGTCGGCTTTTGCCCCTACCTTGGCATAGCTTGTGAGGCTATAGGTATTGTCAGTGTAATTATCCTCTGCCAAATATCCCGTGATGTTTCCACTGTTGACGATTTCAGCACCGTCGGCTACGCCTGCTTTCATACTTACAGCGAATGTCTTGCTGCCCGTGGCACCGGCAGCCAGGCTCCCGATATTCCACGTGATGGTGTCTCCGTTGTTTGTGCCGCCGCCATCGTCCGTCACGGTCACCTTGGTCTCATCATAGTCATCGACCAAAGTCGTATTGCTTTGATCCGCATCGCCATTATTGCCATAATTGATTGTGTAGCTGATGGCATCACAAGTCACATTTGCGCTCTTTGTGGCATAAAGGTCAGGCATTCTTATAGCTGAGACTTGTATCGGAACATCTTTCCCGTCAGCAGACACATGCATCTTTGCCCCACTCCAAAGCCCAGCTTCATTGCTCAGCCTGGCACACCATGTCAGAACATACGTTGTGTCGGGAGGGACAGTGACATCCCAGTAATAAAACCCACTACCATCAAGAGTTGGCCCGGTTATATTGCCTCCAGGTATATCAAAACTCTCAAAATCTACAATTCCTATTGTTCCATCCGCATGTCTGTGATCGAATCTCACTATCAAATTCAGCGATACTGGGTCATTTCCGGTATTTGCCACCGTATAGCGGAACGGGATGCATTCCCCCTCAGCCCACCCTTTCACGGCTCCTGTCGTCCAGTCAGGGGAGGCTCCCAGGGTGTAGCCTTCTAGCGTTTCGTGAACTGCTGCGCTCACGGGTGTCGCGGGCAGCATCATCATGACCAGCATGACCACGGTTATTAGAGAAATTACTGTCCTTTTCATATTCATCCTCCTTGCACGACTAATGGCCTATTACCATACTAATAACCTATTACCTTTGTCATATATATAGTCGGAGAAAAAGTGTAAATCCCTCACTTTTCCCAGTACTTTTAGCGGGTTTTTGGATTTGCCAATCACGTAGTAGATACCAGAGGTACTATGGAATCTGCTTTCTTTGCCCTGCCTCCCTTCAAGTATTATGTCTAATGCTAGCACGGCCTTTCCATTTTGGTCAATAGTCCTGGTTGGAAAGTACCAGGACTAGCCTCTGAGATTGCCACATCTCGACAAGTCGGGGCTCGCAATGACATTTGAGGTCACGGACAGGACCATAAACGTCTCTCACCAGTAAGTCCTGGGTAGAAGGTCGCATTACTAAATTCTAGGCAAAACGGTACCGAAACGGTACCGATGGGTGATTCTAATTGAGTTGGCTGGTTGTTATATATAATGTATATTGAAGAAGCTAAAATATTTAGCCATAGTTCTGACGCTGGTTGAGGTAATACTGGTTGCTGGGTTGGTGTACGATGTGTTGGCTGCCAGAGAAAGCGCGTCAGCCTCTAGTTATTTGCCTGTTTATGATGTGGCACCTGCCGATAATGGCGATTCCTCAAGCTATGGTACTTCCCCACAGACGACGTATTCCCTGGATGACAGCTATCTGGCGGATAGGTGGGGCATAAGTAAGATTGAGGCGCCCCAGGCCTGGCAAATAACCAGAGGGGACCATTCCGTCACAGTGGCTGTGCTGGACACGGGCATTAACAAGGATAACCAGGATTTGGCTGATAGAGTGGTGGCCGAGGTCAATTTTACCGGTAGCCCGACAAGCGACGACCTCTATGGACACGGGACCCACATGGCAGGCACCATTGCTGCTATTGCCCCGGAATGCCGGCTGATGAATGTGAAGGTGGCTGATGACACGGGGAAGTGCGACCCATCGGTGGTCGCCAGGGGCATCGTCTGGGCGGTGAACCACGGAGCTAAAGTCATCAATTTGAGCCTGGCTATGGTGGCATCGCCGGAGTTGGAAGAAGCGGTAAACTATGCCTGGAGCCAGGGGGCAGTACTTGTAGCAGCGGCAGGGAACAAAGGCACTTCGGAGCCTTCCTACCCGGCTTATTATGACAATTGTCTGGCGGTGGCCGGCACCAATGAAAACAACGCCCTGGCTTTGTTGTCCAGCTATGGCGAGTGGGTGGATGTGGCTGCTCCGGGCTTTAATATTTACTCTGAATTACCCGAAAATCAATATGGCTATAAGACCGGCACGTCGGCAGCCGGGGCTCATGTCTCAGGCGTGGCTGCCCTGGTTTTCAGTGTCGCTGAGGATACTAACGGCAATGGCATGGCCAATGACGAGGTGCGGCGGGCCATTGAGAATAGTTGCACTCCTATCGCTGTGGATGGTGTGGGGCAGGGACTGGTCAACGCCTTCGAGGCGGTGACAAAGACAATACCTTCACTCTCACTCTGACCTCCTCCTTTCGAAGCGGGAGCCCCTGTGGGCTCCCGCAAATCGACAGGCGCCTCCGTCCGTACGTGCGAAGGCACTCTTTAGACAGAATCGTGTTGCACTTGATGCAATCCTCCCCCTCTTGGCAAGAAGAAGCTAAAGGGAGGAGGAAAGCTCGCAGAATTCACTTTCACCCAGTGTCTCCCTTTGCGGAAAGGACTCTCCTTTAGAATTCGGAGGTGAAGAAAATTCCCCGGGTGCTCAAGACAAAGCGGAATCTAAAGCTAGCATCGAATTAACCAGCTATGTAGTATGGGGCGAAGTCTGTACAGAAATTGAGTGGGAGGCTGTAATCAGGATTTGTGGTTATTACTTTCCAGGCTATCCCGCATAGCCTTTCGGGCCCGCGACAACAATCCTTCAACTGACTTGGGTGAACGACCCATAATCTGACTTATAGCGAGCACAGGCATGTCCTTGAGGTACTTCAATACCAGGACCTCTTGATAGTCGTGGGGCAAGTCTGCCAAAGCCTGGTGAACTGATTGGTGAACCTCCTCGTCCTCCATCACAGTGTGAGTCGCTGCTTCACTGTCCCCGGTTTGCTCTAGCTGCTTCATGACATCAAAATCGGGGAGCGGATCCTGGGGTTTGGGCTCTCGCGCCTGGTGACGGTAGAAATCATTTATCTTGTGGAATGCGATGCTGCGCAGCCAGGTGTAAAGCTGGCTATCACCACGGAATCTGTCCAGGGAACTGAGGGCAGCCAAGAATACTTCCTGAACCAAATCTTCAGCTATGGCCTCATCTCGGCCCACTTGTTCCAGAATCAGAGAATAGAGCCTGCTTCTATAAGCATTATAGAATTCCTCGATGGCTGTGCTGTCGCCCCTGCGCAGCTTCTCAACCAGCTTGGTTTCATAACTTTGAGCCGCGAAACTAGCTGTTGTCATGGTGTGTATACCTGTTACTTCATGCTCCTCTAATATGTCCAGAATATCAGCTAGCTATGTTTGTGTGAATCACCTATTGGTACTGTTTTGTGATAGAAATTAGTACTATGACTCTCGGGAGACAGAGTCTGCAGACCCCATATTGCCGCTTCGTCGTTGTGAAGCGAAGGCGTGACAATCTCTTTGCACAGGTACTCACAAATGACAAAACTCAAACGTCAAACCAAGCCCAAAGTCCAAATGACAAAACCGGGTGGGTTCGACATTTGGGTTTGTTCAGGATGAGATTAGAGCCTCGCGCGCGGAGGCCCAACGGTCAGTTGTGCTTGGCTCTATGCCTGAAATAGTGATAGCCGCCATAGCCCAGGAGTACTATGGCGACAGCAATCCCGGCGACCAATCCGGCATTGAACCTCATCCCACTGGTGGATACCAGTAGGCGAACATACAGCTTCACACTTAGGAGGTCGCTGGATTCAGCACTGACTCCCAGCCATGTCTCCCAGCGCCGGCCTGCCCATTTTTGCTCTTGCGGTATCGCTGTGGTCGCCATCACATTGGCCTGAGAATTAGCGGCAATCTCGATTCTTGGACAGGAAAAGCTTATCCAGTTATCATCGGGGAATTGAGCCCTCCCTTCCCTCCTTTCCTTTTCCGGAGGGGGAAAGGTAGTGATGGTGAAATTATGAGCTATTTCGTCCTTATTGTGAATGGTCAGTTCGAATTCTGCCGCCTCTCCTGGGAGCAAGTTGTCTATGTGTACCTCGGCAGGAATGACACTGAAGTCAACGTCCTCAGCCACCGTAAGAAAAGGGAAGAACATGACAAGAAAGGCGGCGATTAACCCAGCTGATTTGATACACGCCACCATCAGGCAGCCACTGCGCTTATGGTCATCTGGGTTTGCATCTGCCGACCACTGAAGAAGTAGGTGGGAGCCAGTAATCTCAAGCCAAATTGCCTGGTATCCCCGGGTGCCAAGCTTGAGGCTGAGCCTCCTGTATAAGGCCAAAACTCGCTTTGAATTTTTGTGATGGGGACATAACCTCGTGCGGTATCGCCAGATATGCGGAACCATAGCGCATATATGTGCTCGCCGTTAGTGCCATCACTGCTCAGCGTCCACTTGTAAGCGGCCGGATCACTGACCCATTTAGCATCGTCTCCCACAATAAAGGTATTCACATTACAGTTGCCCTGTACGGTCAAAGTGCACCATTCTATCGGCGGGCTTGTCTCATACTCTGTGCTTGAAGCGATGGTCCCGAGAGGCCATTGTGTTTTATCCAGACTGATGGAAATTTCACTGAGTCCTGTCATAGTGATGGTGATGGTGCTATTTTGCTGGGCGAGAGCGGGTAGGGAGACGGCTAAGGCTAGTATAATGGCTATTAGAATGCTCGTGATTACTACTTTCATCTACCCCTCCGAATTTGCTGAACGTCCGCCTGCTATGCTGGGTCAGTCGTCTCCGAACGAATCGCCTGCGATAAAATGCTACAACCTTGCTCGGTTCTTGTCAAGACCCTGCCGGCATACTCGCTTACAGCCGGCAGAATGTTTGAAACCCATCTGCTATTTGCCGAGCAGCGGCTTTTGACTAGGAACAGCCTACGAGTTACGTTTCTTTGCTCGATTGTGAAGTCGGTGGTGTCGCCGCGATTATGGCAGCGCCGAGAGCGGTAACGAGCTGGGGGTGCGGTGGTACCAGGAGGCTGGTGTTCAATTCGCTTTCTGTGGTCTTGACAAGAGCGGTATTGAGGGCACCGCCGCCGCAGATGGCGCATGGCTGCTCCAGCTTA
>JAOUFZ010000103.1 GCA_029857995.1 Dehalococcoidia bacterium | reverse complement strand
CAGGGCTGGTCGCAGGTAGATGTGCAACTCAAGCGACGGTACGACCTGATTCCCAATCTGTTGGAAACCGTCAGAGGATATCGCGCTTACGAAAGCGAAATACAGAAGCTGCTGGCGGAAATGCGCACGCAGACGGAGGCAACACCACCCGGCCTGGCAGGGCCCGATTTCAAAGGGATTGCGCCGATGTTGAACGTGATAGTTGAGCGCTATCCGGAGTTGAAAGCCAACGAATCTTTCTTGCGACTGCAGCAAGCGCTGGTTGATGCAGAGCAGCGCATTGCCCTAGCGCGTGACTACTTTAATAACATTGCCACCTTCTACAACACCCGTCTAGAAATCATACCTGACCGGTTTGTGGCTGCCCTGGCCAGGCTCCGTCCACGGACTCTAATGGCTGCCGCCGACTTCGAACGGGCTCCCGTCAAGGTTCGGCTTGCATTGTGAGCAATCAGGACAGGAATTTTTGAGAAGCACCTATTGCTGAAGTCGGGGATTTTCAAAGAGCTGAGGGGACTCGAACCCCTGACCTCCTGCACGCAAGGCAGGCGTTCTCCCAGCTAGGCTAGGGCAAAGTCTAGCCTTTTCCATGTTGAGATGACCTGACTGTCCTTGCTGTGATTTTCTAGTAAATAACTCGGCGCGAAAGTAGTGTCGCTATATCCGTCATAATACATGGGGTCATTTCTTGGGATTCTTATCGTTGACCTTCTTCGGTGGATACCAGCGTTCATTAAAATCAGGAAGGTTTTTGCAGTGGGTCAAGATGACAATCTCGTCGCCTTTACGGAGTTTTGTGTCGTCATCAGCAAAGTTAAATTTATTGTCACGATAGTAAAAAATGAGCTTCGCATCTTTGGGAAGCCCAAGTTCACTAACAGAAACTGCGTCCTCCTCACCAGCCGTAAAAGTAAAAAATCTAGCGTCTTCTTTTAACAACGCAGATAGATTGATATTATCAAGTCCGCGTACCATATTGTCCAGGTGCCGGCTCATCGCCCATACCGGAATAATAGTGTCTTCAAGCCCGAGTTCACGGCATAATTGCACCAAATCCGTATCTTCAATACTGGTTATAACGCGCTTAAAGCCCATCGAGCGTCCCAGCAGGGATGTGATGATATTGATCTGGTCGCTATTGGTCAGGCAAAATAGAATATCGCTGTTTTTGGGGTTAACTTGACTAAGTATTGCCGGCCTGGCTGAATCGCCATGCAGGAAGCTGCAATCCAGTTCATCTGAAATCTGATCGATTTTTTCCTTGTCGACTTCTATAATAATCACTTCGTGTCCCTGTTTTATCAATGTTTTAGCTGTGATAATCGTTAACGGGCTGGCTCCTGAAAATACAATTCTCATATTATTCCTCCAGTCTTCTTCCAATCCAAGTCCGAGGATAGAATAGCACTATCCAGGCAATAATTTCCAATCTCCCAAGAAGCATATCTGCACATAGAACTCCTTTAAGAAGCGGATGCAGGTCGGGAGCACTTATTCCAGACGATAACCCGACTGTGCCAATCGCCGAGACAACCTCGAATAACGAATCAAGCGGGTTATGCCCCATGCCTACAAATACTAGCCATGAAATCCCAATGGATGCCAGAAAAACAAAAACGATGCTAAGAGCGGTCTGTAGCTCGTCTGTTTCCAGCCGGCGCCTGCCAAGACTAGCTTCGGCAACAGCTTGCCTGGGCATACTGGGGCGCTGTAGAAAAATATAGAGTAACTGCACCAAAATAAATAAACGTAGAATCTTGATGCCTCCGGCAGTAGACCCGGCGGCGCCGCCCAGAAACATGGAAAAAATGAGCGTGAGTTTTGCACCAGCGTTGATTTGAGAAATATCCAATGTAGAGAAGCCCGCTGTTGATTGAGCAGAAAAAGCGTTTAATACTCCGTGGTGCAGTGCTTGAATCCAGCCAAAACCATCCCGGGTGAGAAATAATGCCATAAGTAACGCTGCCACCAAACCGGATATAAGAAGCCCCTGCAGCTGGCGGTCTCGTATTAAAACTCTTCCGCCCTCTTTAAACGAGCGAAAGTATAAAACCAGAGGAATAGCGCCTGCCACTGATAACAATATCACCATCGCTTGCAGCCACTGACTATTAAGTCCTGCCAGGCTGGCGTCATGAGGCGAAAATCCTCCGGTGGATACTGCGGAAAGAGAGTATATTACGCCGTTGAACCATCCGGCGCCCAGTAATCCTAATACGATAATGCCGAAACCGGTCATAATTGAGTAGACAATAATCACACGGCGGGCATGTGCCCTGGTGCTACCGACCAGGTCATCCTCATAGTCTTCCAAATCGCCAATGCGCTTGGCTGCCAGACCCGGCCGAATCATGGTTGCCACGAAAAGAATGACGATACCCAGACCCCCGACCCACTGCATCCAGGCACGGGAAAATAGAAAAATAGCCGGTTTATCTGCCACCGAAGCCGTGACGCTCAAGCCTGTTGTCGTTATGCCGGAGATAGTCTCGAACAGCGCATCTGTAAAGCTTAAGCCGGAAGCCATGGTAGGCCACGTCATCACCATCGGTGCAAATAGGAATATCAAGGCGGTAACGACCATCGCTTCGTTAGTTTGGATGCGTCTGGGAGTCGGCAGCCTTTGCAGGAAAAAACCCATAGTAAAGACACCCACCACAACAATGGCATACCGGAGTGTAACACGGTAATCGCCGAGTAGAATGGATACAACTAACGGCACCAGCGTGAGCACTGCCAGAACGATGCATAGCTGGCCGAAATATTTCAGTACCGGCAGGGGTCGAACGGAATACCTCAGTGCACGCACTATTAACTCCGCTTCATTCCAATTCTACTATTGATATTGACTCCGTATTCGGTTCTTAATAAGCATATGGGCTTTATCTCTGTTCCTCCACTATGAGCCAACCTTTAGCACGTTCAAGTGCTCTTGCCCAACCACTGCGCAACGCCTGGCACTCTGTAGCTTCCATACGTGGCGTGAACCGCCGGCCTACTTCCCACAGTGCTTCTATTTCCTGAGCGGATTTCCAGAACCCTATCCCCAGGCCAGCGAGATAGGCTGCTCCCAGAACCGTCGTCTCTAACATTTTTGGTCGAGATACTTCTACCCCGGCGATGTCAGCCTGAAACTGTGCCAGGAAGTTGTTGGTCGCCGCCCCACCATCCACCCGTATCTCCGCCAGCCGGAGAGACGAGTCAGCCACCATCGCTTCCAGAACGTCCGTCACCTGATAAGCAATTGATTCCACAGCAGCCCTTACAACCTGAGCTCTGCCGCTGCCACGAGTCAGCCCGACGAGCGTACCACGCGCATACATGTCCCAGTGAGGTGCCCCCAGGCCAACAAAAGCGGGCACCAAATACACACCGCCAGTGTCCTTTATTGTCATTGCCAGTTGCTCCGACTCCCCTGCCTCCTTAATTAATCCTAAATCCTGCAGCCACTGGATAGCTGCCCCGGCAATAAATACGCTGCCTTCCAAAGCGTACGCTGCCTTCCCATCGAGGCTACAAGCCACAGTAGTCAGCAGGCCATGTTTGGCTGCGACAGGCTTCTTGCCTACGTTCATAAGGACAAAAGCGCCTGTGCCATATGTCACCTTGGTCATACCAGGCCGATAGCATGCCTGGCCAAACAAGGCCGCCTGCTGGTCACCAGCTATTCCAGCAATGGGAATTCCATCATCTGTATGGCCAAAAATGTTGATCGAGGGGCAAACATCCGGCAGCATAGAACGCGGAATGTCGAAAAGTCGCAGCAGTTCGTCATCCCAATCCAAAGTATTGATGTTAAACAGCATGGTGCGAGACGCATTGGAGAAATCGGTGGCATGTACTCTGCCATTCGTGAATTTCCAGAGCAACCAGCCATCCACGTTACAAAACAGAATCTCACCCCGTTCTGCTCTCTCCCGTATACCCGGCAAGTTCTCCAACAACCACTGTACCTTTGTTGCCGAAAAGTAAGCATCAATTATCAGGCCAGTCTTGGCCTGGATGATGTCAGCTACCCCTTTTGCTTTAAGCTGCTCACACCTGCCGGCCGTCCTGCGGCACTGCCACACGATAGCCCGCCCTACAGGCTCTCCGGTTATTTTATCTACAAGTATGGTCGTCTCCCGCTGGTTAGTGATGCCTATGGCGGCGATATCGGCATCTCCAATTCCGGCATCATGCTTGGCCTGGCTGACCGCCTGTAGAGTCTGTGCCCAAATTTCCGAGGGGTCATGCTCTACCCAGCCTGGCTCTGGATAGTACTGGGTAATCCGGGCATAACCACGCCCGCGTATGGTCCCATCATGGTCAACAATACGTGCTGTCGTCCCTGTGGTGCCCTGGTCAATAGCCAGGATGTAATTTCTCACTCTACATCCTTCCCTACGACCTTCCCTACCACGTGAAGTCTCTTTCGATTCTGCCATGGCGCATGCACGACCCGCTCCCGGGTAGCGGGTTGAAATCGGATAGTCTCACAAGTAACCAAAAGATACCCTGATTTAGCCTGTCTCGTCAAGGCTTAGGAAGCAGTGCCCTTTTGCTGTCGCCATACTGAAAATGAAAGACGCAATCCACCTAGTGGCTATATGTTATACAGATGTGCCAATAGCGGGTCTTGACAAAGATGATATAATATATCGTGAAACGATGTACTCCAGCGTTGAGTAGTAATGGGTGAGGACAAGATAGCGGAGGCACACGTAACCAGCCCTCAGGGGCCACCCTTCGTGTCGGTGGTCATACCGGCTTATAACGAGGAAACCTACCTGCTTTCGTGCTTGGAGTCTATAAAGAACCAGGACTACGCCGCCGAGTACGAGGTCATCGTAGTTGATAATGCCAGCACGGACAATACCGCCAAGATAGCTCGCGATTGGGGAGCCAAAGTTGTCTACGAAGCTAAGCGAAGTCCTGCCTGCGCTCGACAAAAAGGTGCCGAAGTAGCCACAGGTAAAATCATCGCCTTCATTGATGCCGATACTCGGGCACCAGCCCACTGGCTTTCGACCATCGTGTGGCACTTTCTCTGTGAGCCGGAGATGGCGGCGATAAGCGGGCCCTATGCCTACTCCGATGCCGGCAAGTTCACCAGGATTACCTCCTACGTGGGTAATTTCCTCAGCATTATCACAGACCAGCTTTTCCGCAAAGTCTTTAGGAAGGGCGGTGCTATATGGGGGTGCAACTTCGCCGTGCGACGCTCAGCACTACTGGAAGTAGGTGGATTTGATACCAGCATCAAGTTCTATGGCGAGGAGTACGAGCTTTCCCTGAGACTGAGGAAAGCTGGTAAGGGATGCATTGTGCCCCGGCTCTTTGTCCTCACTTCAGCCCGTCGCTTGAAGAAGATAGGCATAGTAAATCAATACTGGAACTGGATGGTGGACTACTTCACGGTCCTTTTCTGGTATACACCAATTCCCGAAAAGCTGCAAAACTGGCCGTCCAAGGCGTGGCAAACATTCGTTGCCAGTTTTTCCTGGCAGAGAGTTAGAGCATCCTGGGTGTATGTCGCCCTTTTCTTTGGCTTGCTTTGGTTGAATGTCAGCCCCGCATTTGACGCAATAGGAAGATTCATTTATGTTTTTGATATTGGTGTTGTAAGTACCTTGTTTGCCTACCACGGTGTCAACCCTCGCTCCCGGTTCTATGGCAAAGTCTGTTCCAATGGCAACCGCAACCGGCTTCGGATTGCGCTGACCTTTGACGATGGCCCCAACGAGCCTTACACCTCTCAAGTTCTGAGCATACTGGAGCAATATGGAATAAGAGCGACCTTCTTTATCATTGGACAAAATGCCCGGCGTTATCCTGAGGCCTGCCG
>JAOUFZ010000102.1 GCA_029857995.1 Dehalococcoidia bacterium | reverse complement strand
TTTGGGCAGTGAAGCGTGGCCTGGGTTCCGAGGAAGATTTGGATGTTACTGAAGAAGGTGGATGTCTCGGTGGTGCCGATCCCGGCAAGGTAAGCGATAAAGCGGTAAAGAGAGGTATGCCTCAGGCAGGGACATTAGGCTCAGGAAATCATTTTCTGGAGATTCAAGTGGTGAAGGAGATATTCGACTCCCACATAGCTAGCATTATGGGCATCACTGAGATAGGTCAGATATTAGTCTTAATTCACACAGGCTCTCGCGGCTTTGGTCACCAAGTATGCACTGACCATCTGCGTGTCATGGAGGGAGCGGTATCGAAATACGGGATAAAGCTCCCCGACCGGCAGCTTGCCTGCGCCCCCATAGGATCAAAGGAAGGCCAGGATTATCTAGCTGCCATGGCATGTGCTGCCAACTACGCTTGGGTCAACCGGCAGTGCATTGCCCACTGGGTTAGGGAAAGTTTTTCTAAAATTTTCGGTAAAAGTCCTGAGAAACTCGGCATGAGGCAGATTTATGATGTTGCTCATAACATAGCCAAAATAGAAGAACACACGATAGACGGTCGCAAGGTTAAGGTCTGTGTTCACCGCAAAGGAGCTACCAGAGCTTTTCCGGCAGGCCATAAGGATACTCCCATACGCTACAGGGAGGTAGGGCAACCTGTGCTCGTGCCCGGAGACATGGGCCGTTGTTCTTTTGTTGCTGTGGGCACCGAGAAAGCCATGAAGGAAAGCTTTGGCTCCACCTGTCACGGCGCAGGTAGGGTACTAAGCCGGGGTGCTGCCAAACGAGCTATCAGGGGGGCGGATGTCATACGAGAATTAGAAAGTAGAGGTATCATTGTTAAAGCAGAAAGCGTTTCCTCGCTAGCTGAGGAGGCATCCCAAGCTTACAAAGATATCACTGAAGTCATAAATGTGGTTCACCAAGCTGGCATTTCCAGAAAAGTAGCTATGGCTATACCTATGGGCGTTATCAAGGGCTAAACGTTATTTGTTATTCTGCGTGTGGCAAAGAATCTGACATGGGGCAAACTATAATTAAGCTTCCCTCTCCTCAGTTGAAAGGCAAGGTTTCATTAGAGGAAACGATACTAAGGCGCAGATCGATTCGTAGATACCGTAGAGAGCCGGTTGACTTATCTCAATTGAGTCAAATACTGTGGTCGGCACAGGGCATCACCGGAAGCAGAGGGTTCAGGGCAACGCCCAGCGCCGGAGCCACCTATCCCCTCGAGATCTTTGTAGTGGTTGGCACACAAGCTGTAACTGCCACCGAGTCAAAGCAACCTGCCCAAGAATTAAAGGCCGGTGTCTACCACTATGAGGTAGATTCTCACTCCTTGATCTTACACAAGGCAACTGATTTAAGACCAGATCTAGCCAGGGCAACTCTGGACCAAGAATTTATTATCGACGCCCCGGTGGCCATTGTCATCTGTGCTCTTTATCACAGGACTTCCTACAGATATGGTAGGCGTGGGGAGAGATATGTTCACATAGAGGTGGGACACGCAGGTGAAAACATCCACCTTCAAGCCGTGGCTCTAGGACTAGCCACAGTGGAAGTCGGAGCCTTCCGTGACGAAGAGGTGAGGGAAGTCCTCGGCTTAGAGGAACAAATCAAACCCCTATATGTAATGCCTGTGGGCAAACCAGCCTAGAAACAGACCGAAATCGCCAAACAGGTTCGTCGTGCCTGCGCACAGTCTTCTTTGGCTCACAATTTAATTCAACCACAGCCCTTCCTGCCACATTAGCAGGTCTATTTGACCGCTAATTCAGAAGGCTATAAAATAGCCTCACCCCATAATAGATGACTTCCAAGATTACGAGGCTGGTGGAACAGATGCTCAAGGGAGAAAACGTCTCCCTGTCGCGGGTCATCAGCCTGGTAGAAAACGAAAGCAGCCAAGTGCCCAAAATAATGAAGCTCATCGCTCCACACTTGGGTAAGGCACACTGCATAGGGATAACCGGCCCGCCGGGAGTAGGAAAGAGCACCCTAGCGGACAAGCTGACAGCATTGATGCGCAAACAAGGCTTAAAAGTGGGGATAATTGCCGTAGATCCATCAAGCCCATTCACAGGAGGGGCAGTATTAGGTGACCGGATAAGAATGCAACAACATTATCTTGACGATGGGGTTTTCATTCGCAGTATGGCGACTCGTGGCAGTATGGGCGGGCTACCACAAACTGCCAGTCCTGTGATTAAGTTGTTTGACGCCGCTGGTAAAGATACTATCCTGGTAGAGACGGTAGGAGTAGGGCAAAGCGAAGTAGATATTATGGAGAACACCGACACTGTGCTTGTCATATTATGTCCTGAATCTGGGGATGCTATCCAGACGATGAAGGCAGGACTATTTGAAATCGCTGACATATTTGTAGTTAATAAGGCTGACAATCCTGGTGCCGACAACTTTGTCCGTGACATACAAGCCATGCTACACCTCCGTGAGCCGACCTGGTGGGATATACCTGTGGTAGCCACAGAAGCAGTTAACGACGTCGGCATTGAGGAACTATACAAACAAATTCAATTACACTACCAAGCCCTCTGCAAAGAGAGTCGACTTTCACAACGTCGCCAACTCCAACGAAAACAGGACTTCATAAAAACTCTAGAACGAAAACTCACTCATAAGTTGCTCAAGTTAATCGAGCAAGATGGGCAACTGAGCAGTTATATGGAGAGGGTGGAAAAAGGAGAGCTCGACCCATACTCCGCGGCCGATGAAATCCTTAAATCTGGAAACCTTTTAACCGATTGGTTACGTCAATAACCCTCAGAATGAATCACGATGGCCAAAATTTATGATGTCGCCATAGTCGGTGCCGGTCCTGCAGGTATATTCGCTAGCTTGGAATTATGTAATGCCGGCCTCGACGTTTTACTTCTGGACAAGGGCAGAGAAATTGACGATCGTGTTTGTCCCGTTCAAAACACGAGTGGGTGCTGTGCCCTTTGCTCTCCATGCCATTTAGTCAGTGGCTTTGGAGGTGCTGGAGCTTTCAGCGATGGCAAACTAACTTTGTCCACCCAGGTAGGCGGCCGCATCAAGGAATTGGTCGGTTCTGAACAAGCCAGGGCACTCATAGATTATGTTGATTCCATCTATCTCAAATTTGGCGCGCCTCCCAAGGTTTATGGAATCGGGGGAAATACAGCGAAATTGGAGCGAGAGGCTGCCTCAGCCGGGCTCACATTAACTCCTGTTAAATTGCGTCACCTGGGAACAGAATTTTGCCACGAAACATTGAAGGCTATGCAGAATTATCTGTCACCTAAATTAGATATACGGCTAGGAACAACAATTGAGAATATTATAGTTGATGATGGTGCAGTCAAAGCTATTGAAACTAGCCATGGTGAAAGCTTGAGCTGTCGCTACTTAATCTTAGCCCCGGGAAGGGAGGGGGCAGAATGGCTATGCAATGAAGCCAATAGACTTAAACTAAGCCTTGATTCCAACCCCGTAGATGTGGGTAGCCGAATCGAAGTACCAATGACAACCATGGAGAAGTTAACTTCGACATTGTATGAAGCAAAACTCGAGTTTTACTCCCAAAGTTTCAACGACCGGGTCAGAACATTCTGCATGTGTCCTGGAGGCGAGGTGATCATGGAGTCCACAGGCGGCTCTGACCCCGTGATTACAGTCAATGGCATTGGTTACACCCAACCCCGGACAAAAAATACTAACTTTGCCATTTTAGTAAGCACCACCTTCACTGAGCCTTTCCACGAACCTATCGCCTACGGTAAGTATCTGGCAAGGCTAGCTAACATCCTCAGCGGCGGTGTGTTGGTGCAGAGATTGGGGGACTTAATGGATGGTCGCCGCTCTACACAAGCTCGCCTACAGAATAATCCCATCGAACCAAGTTTAAAAGCGGCGACCCCCGGAGATTTGAGCTTTGCCCTCCCCTATCGTTATCTCAAGAGTATAGTGGAAATGCTTCAGGCTATGGACAAACTAGTTCCGGGCGTCGCTTCTCCATATACCTTGCTTTACGGAATAGAGGTCAAGTTCTACTCCAGTCGGTTAAAGTTGACCCCTTGCTTAGAGACTGAGATCAGCAACATATTTGCTGCTGGCGATGGCGCCGGTGTCAGCCGGGGTTTAGTCCAAGCTTCAGCCTCAGGTATAGTGGCAGCCAGAGAGATATTAAAACGGTCAAGGAAAAGGTCTTCTCCATCAACGTGAAGTATCCTACTTTTTTGGGCATCGATTTAACCTCAACAGAAGCCAAACCGAGCGCTTGTTTAGGATTAGATAGTAAATCACAACTTGTTTACCTTGGCTTCTTAACAAAGAATAGAGATATCGTCGCTCTGGTAAATTTCTATTCACCTCAAATAACAGCCATTGATGCACCCTTGAGCTTGCCAACGGGGTTGTGTTGTCTTGAGGAAAGCTGTCCTTGCAAGCCAAAATTCCCAAGGAAGTACAGGCAATGTGACCAAGAGCTGAGGCAACAAGGAATTCCTTGTTATCCCACTAGCAAGAAGACCTTTATCAAGGACTTGATCTACCGTGGTATCGAGCTCAAAACTAGCATTGGCCGCGAGGCGAAGCAAGCTGGTCAAGTCATTGAGGTCTATCCCTTCGCTAGCAAAGTACGCCTCTTTGGCAAAACCGTGCCCCGGAAAACTACCAAACAAGGGATGAGCTTCCTCAGGGACAAGCTAGGAGACATTCTACCTGGTCTTAAGCCATATTTAGACATGTTCGACCACGACCTGTGCGATGCCGCAGTGGCAGCTTACACTGCTTTACTCTATCACCAAAATAGGGTGGAAGCTTTAGGTAACAGTGAAGAAGGACTAATTTTTATCCCGGATTGACGTTCACCCATTTCCATTGTTAAACTACAGCAAGGAGGGTGAAATGGAATTAACTTTAAGCGTTATCAAAGCAGACGTCGGTGGCTATGTCGGGCATTCTTCCAGCCACCCCGACGTAATACAAAAGGCTAAGGAAAAGTTGGAACATGCCCAACGCCAGGGGCTGCTCATAGACCATCACGTTACAGTTTGTGGCGACGACCTCCAATTGATAATGACCCATCAACATGGCGAGGATAGCGAGAAAATCCACAAGTTGGCCTGGGATACATTTGTGGAATGCACCAATGTAGCTAAGAGCTTGAAACTACATGGTGCCGGACAGGACCTTCTAGCTGATGCCTTCGCTGGCACTGTCAAGGGGATGGGACCTGGTACAGCTGAGATGCAATTTTCCGAGCGCCAGGCTGAAACCATAGTCATATTTATGGCGGATAAGACGGCGTCTGGCGCCTGGAATCTGCCGCTATATAAGATATTTGCTGACCCCTTTAATACCATTGGGCTAGTTATTGCCTCTAATATGCACTCTGGCTTTACCTTTGAAATCCACGACGTCAAAGAGCACAAAAAAATCAGGCTTAACGCTCCTGAGGAAATCTACGACATGCTGGTTTTTCTTGGCGCACCAGGCCGCTATGCCGTTAAAGCAGTGTACCATAAGGAGAGTGGTGAAATCGCTGCTGTCTCCTCTACTCAGAGATTATCTCTCATGGCCGGCAGATACATAGGCAAGGATGACCCTGTCTGTATCGTTCGCTCCCAGGGAAAATTTCCCGCCGTGGGTGAAATACTGGAACCCTTTGCTTCTGTTAACATAGTAGAGGGCTGGATGAGAGGCTCGCACCATGGCCCCTTAATGCCGGTAGCTGTCCGGGAAAGCAATCCTTGCCGTTTCGATGGTCCACCAAGAGTAATAGCCGCTGGTTTCCAACTTGCTAATGGCAAGCTCGTCGGGCCTCGTGACCTCTTCGATGACCCTGCTTTCGATGAGGTTCGT
>JAOUFZ010000101.1 GCA_029857995.1 Dehalococcoidia bacterium | reverse complement strand
AAAACAATTACTGGAGGCAGGTGCTCACTTTGGTCACCACACCAGCTACTGGCATCCCAAGGCGAAGAAATATATTTTTACCCAGCGCAACAGTATCCATATCATCGATTTGGAGCAGACAGTTACCACGCTAGAAAAGGCGAGTGCCTTTGCCCAGGATTTGGCAGCTCGGGGGCAAAATATTCTTTTTGTCGGCACCAAGAAACAGGCTCAGCAGACCATAGAAGAAGAGGCTGTGAGATGCGGTATGAGCTATGTTAATCAAAGATGGCTAGGCGGTATGTTAACAAATTTCACCGTCATTCAAGCCCGGATTGACCACCTGGTTCGTTTAGAGAATAAGAAGGATAAGGGCGAGCTTGACCGCTTGCCTAAAAAAGAACGGGTGAAGATAGAGAAGGAAATTTCCCACCTGAATACTCAGATGGGTGGCTTTAAGGAAATGACCACCCTGCCGGGAGCCCTCTTCATCGCTGATCCGATCAAAGACAAAATTGCCTTTGCTGAAGCTAAGAGACTAAGCATACCCGTGATTGCCATTGCGGACACTAATTGCAATCCTGACGGCATCGATTATCCTATCCCCGCCAATGATGACGCTGTTAAGGCGATTAAATTAATATGCGGCAAAATAGCCGATGCCATAATCAAAGGTAAAACCGAAGCATTCTCTGGGGAGGCGGGAGTTGCCGTATCAGCTGCTAAAGAAGAGCGCCAAGAGGCCATTGAAATTCTGGCTTCTTACACGTTTGAGCCAGAGAGGCCCGATAAATCAGAGGAGCCGAAGGAGTCAGAAGGAGAAACTGCATCTCCATGAAAATATCAATTGAAGCGGTAAAAGAGTTAAGAAACAGAACCAATGTAGGCATAGCTGACTGTAATAAGGCTCTGCTACAGACAGGTGGTGATATGGAGAAGGCAATGGAATTCTTGAAACAGCGCGGGGCAGCGATTGCCGAGAAGAAGAAGGAGATGGCTGTAACTGACGGCGTAATTGAAGCTTATATTCATCATACCAGGCGCATTGGAGCATTAGTGGAGCTAAATTGTGAAACCGATTTTGTGGCTCGCACCGCCGAATTTAAAGAACTTGCTCATGACTTAGCCATGCAGGTAGCTGCTACTTCCCCGCAATTTCTTACTGGTGAAGAGATGCCACCGAAGGAAGAAACAGACCCTCAAGTAGCCTGTCTCCTCAGCCAGCCTTTTATCAAGGATCCTACCAGAACGGTACAGGAAATTATGGCTGAGACAATTGCCAAAGTGGGTGAAAACATAAAAGTAGGCAGGTTTGCTAGATTCGAGCTTGGTGTTGATCACTAAGCCATGTTAGATGAATTATTCTCTGAACTGAACTCCCGAATGCAGAAGGCCACAGATGGCCTGGCTAAAGAATTAGCTACGCTGCGGGCCGGTCGTGCTACTCCAGCCTTCCTTGACCATATCATGGTTGACTATCAGGGTACCACTATCCCGCTAAATCAACTCGCTACCATTTCCATACCTGAGGCTAACCTAATGATCATTCAGCCTTGGGATCGGACATCGTTACGAGAGATTGAAAGAGCTATTCTCACAGCCAATATCGGCCTTAACCCTGCAAATGATGGTAGTGTAATTCGGGTGGTCATACCCCCTCTTAGCGAGGAGCGGCGCAAGGAGCTGGTGAAGTTCGTATCCAAGAAAGTGGAGGAGCGGCGGATCGCTATACGCAACATAAGGAGGGATGGCATCGAAAAACTAAGAGAGATGGAGAAAAGCAAAGAAATATCGGAAGACGAACTCAAGAACAATACCAAGAAAATCGACCAGCTTACAGAGGCTTGTGTGGGGAAGGTAAGTGAATTGGGGCAGCACAAGGAAAAGGAAATACAGGAGATATAGTATAAGCCCGGAAAATCTTTCGCCCTTTTTGGGGACCTCGCTGGATCTGCTCTAATCTCAGTTATCCACCAGTTGTTACTCTGCCCTCGGACTTTTCGCTAGTGCTCGAGGCCACATATCAGATATGACACTGGTTCAAGGAGACCGTTCACGAGCCTGCATATTGGCCAGCCTGTGACCACTCAAAAGCTGCTAAAATAGACACATGCTCAAGCACAGAGTTGTCACCGCCGCCATAGGCGTGCCCCTCATTATTCTTGCCATCTGGTTTGGCGACCCTTGGATTACTCTTTTCATAGCTGCAGCGGCCTTAGCTGGGACCTACGAGTTCTACCATATAGCCAATTTCGACAGGAGAGAGCCCTTGCTTTATTTGGGTTTGCTATGGACGCTTGCCCTCGTCTTAAGCCCTCACTACAGAAATCCCGATCTTTTGCCCATAGTTATTACCGCCGCAATGTTAGTTTCCTTGATTTGTTTACTACTCCGACCATCGAGAGAAAAGGCATTCCACAACTGGGCATGGACAATAGTCGGAGCTCTCTACGTAGGTTGGATGCTCAGCTACTGGCTGAATTTGCGCGGTTTGGAGGCCGGCCGAAACTGGGTTTACCTGGCCATGCTGACCACGTTTGCCAACGATACCGGTGCCTTTTTTATCGGACGGGCAAGAGGTAAGCACAAACTGGCTCCTGCAATAAGTCCAGCTAAAACTTGGGAAGGTGCGATAGGGGGACTGGTGAGCGCCATTCTAGCCGCTATTGTAATAGCGATGGTTCTTAAGTTAATTTCTGTTGAGCTGGGGGCTCCTTTTGCTTTTAGATACTGGCAAATCATGATCCTGGGCTTTCTCGTCGGCCTCTTCGCTCAGCTTGGTGACTTGGTTGAATCCCTGCTCAAGCGCAAAATGGGAGTCAAAGAATCAGGTAATTTGCTGCCGGGACATGGTGGCGTCCTCGACCGCTTCGATAGCCTCATATTTGTCGGGCCAGTGGTATACTATTATGTAATATGGGTGGCGTAAAAAAAATAGCTGTCCTCGGCTCAACAGGTTCCATAGGTCGGCAGGTTCTGGATGTAATCCGTGCCCTGCCTGACGAATCAAAAGTAATAGCTCTGACTGGCAACAAAAATCTCAAGCTTCTGAAAAGACAAATTCGGGAATTCCAGCCCAAAATGTTTTGTTCATCAATCAAGCCTGGCGTTAATTACGGTGGGCAATTTCTGCCGGCAGAAGAAATAGCCAGCCATCCCGAGGTTGACTTCGTTATTGTGGCCACTGTGGGTAAGTCCGGACTGAGCCCTACTCTGGCAGCTTTACGGGCTGGCAAGACAGTCGCCCTGGCTAGCAAGGAAGTATTGGTGATGGCCGGTGAGATTGTCGTTCGTGAAGCTAGCATCCATCACGCTCAAATTCTCCCTATCGATAGTGAGCATAGTGCCATCTGGCAATGTTTACAGGGGGAAGAAAGTAAACCGCAGACGCTTCTTCTCACTGCCTCTGGGGGACCCTTTTATCATTATTCACAGGCACAATTAGCTGAGGTAACCCCGGAGCAAGCTCTCCAACACCCTGTCTGGAAGATGGGAAAGAAGGTAACCGTAGACTCCGCAACGCTTATGAACAAGGGATTGGAAGTCATCGAGGCTCATTGGCTTTTCTCTTTCCCCTTTGATAGTATTGAAATACTAATTCATCCCCAGTCTATCATTCATTCCATGGTGGAGTTTATGGATGGTTCCCTGAAAGCTCAGCTTAGTTGGCCTGATATGAGACTGCCCATTCAATATGCTCTTTCTTACCCCCAAAGGTGGCCTAATCCAGGACTACCCCACCTTGATTGGAACAAGATCAACTCTCTGGACTTTGAGCCTGCAGACTATGCTAGATTTCCCTGTCTCAAACTGGCTGTGGAGGCTGGCAAATCGGGAGGGACTTATCCGGCGGTGCTTTGCGCCGCCGATGAGGTGGCTGTAGAGCTTTTTCTCAGCCATAGGACAGGTTTTACCGACATAGCTAGAATAGTGCAAGAAACACTTGAGCAACATCGGAACATCAGCCGGCCGTCCCTGGAGGAAATACTGGCTGCCGACGAATGGGCCAGAGAGTGCGCTGCACGGCTTCACTTAGATAACAGCAGAAAGCAGGAGCGCAGAGACAATCCTGCGACAAAGAGATAAGACATGAGCGTGGTCATAATCATTGTCCTTTTCCTCGTGGCCCTATTCGTGGCAGTATGTCTTCACGAATTGGGGCACTTCATTGCTGCCAAACGTGCTGGAGTGAAGGTCGAAGAGTTCGGCATAGGCATTCCCCCAAGACTTTTTGGCATCAAACGAGGCGAGACGATATACTCAGTTAACGCCATACCTATAGGAGCCTTTGTCAAGGCTGCTGGAGAAGATGACTCCACAGTACCCCGAAGCCTGGCTGGCAAAGGACCGTGGACAAGGTTAGGAATCTATGCTGCCGGTCCGCTGGTCAACATCTTTTTGGCCTTTGTTCTCCTCAGTGCTTTTCTTGGGCTGCCCGTATCCTTCGTTACCGGCAACGGACTCATGGTGCATTCTGTAACAGTGAATTCTTCTGCAGAGGAAGCAGGCATCGAGCCCGGGGACATAATCCTGGAGGTAGGAGGACAACCTCTTCATCGGTGGGGAGATATGCAGGACATAGTCAATTCGGTCGAAGAAGGGACAGAACTAACTCTGCTCTTGCAGAGGAACGGGCAAGAGATACAAACCACGGTGAAGCCGAAATTCGATCCTGAATTACAGCGCTCGATAATCGGCGTCTCGCTTTGCTGGAATCTGGTGAGCCAAGTGCAGGAAGGCTCGCCAGCCTACGAAGCCGGCATTAGAGCTGGTGATACCGTCTTAAGCGTCAATGAGCAGGGTGTATACGACGATGAGAGCATGTCTAGTGTCCTGCGTTCTGTTGCGGAAGGTGAGAAAATAAATGTGGTCTTGCTTCGAGGCGGGAATGTGACTGCAGCCTCTTTGATTAATGTCGCCTATGAGACCTTGCCCGGTGCGGAACTGCAATGGGTGGACGGGACTCATATCGGACAAGAGCGACTTCCCGTGTGGAGGGCAGTCTATTCGGGAGCGAGGTATATTATCTATATGCCTGTGCTCATAATAGAGGCTATCCCTCTAATGATAGCGTCTCCTGATCTAGCCTTGGTCGGGCCAATAGGTGCTGGTCAATTGACGGTAGAGGTAGTGCGCTCCTCCGGCTTCAGCAACATACTATTTATGGCTGCCGTAATTAGCTTAGGTCTCGGGATATTTAATCTCTTTCCCATACCTCCTCTAGATGGAGGGGGGATGCTGGTCGCGCTCATTGAAGGCCTCAGGCATGGGAAACGTCTCTCCACTCGCACAGTGCGTTTAGCCCACTACATTGGTACTGCTCTTCTAATTGCAATTATGGTCTTAGTAACCTTTAGTGATGTCTATCGTCTAATCAGCGGCAAGGGGTTCGGACTATGACACGCCGAATTTCCAAACAGTTGAGAATTGGCAAGGTAGCCGTTGGTGGCGATGCCCCCATCGTGGTACAGTCCATGAGCAAGACCGACACCCGTGACATTCCGGCTACCATAAACCAGATTAAGCAACTAGAGGATTCCGGCTGTGAAATGGTGCGAGTGGCAGTTCCTGATGGGGAAGCTGCTGAAAGCCTGGTAACCATAAAGAAGAGCGTCTCGCTACCTATTATTGCTGATATACATTTCGACTACCGCTTGGCCTTGGGTGCGCTAAAGGCTGGTGTTGACGGACTCCGCCTCAATCCCGGCAATATAGGGGACAAGGACCAGATTGCCCGGGTAGTAGCCGCTGCTAAAGAACGAGGGGTGCCTATCCGTATTGGGGTAAATGCTGGCAGTTTACGGGCTGATTTTCAGCCCCGAGCTCCACTAGCTGAGCGCATGGTCAGTATGGCATTAGACCAGATTAGGCTTATGGAAAACCTAGACTTCGATTTGATCAAGGTCTCCCTCAAAGCCTTTGATGTTCCCACTACTATTCAGGCTTATCAAATGATTGCCGAT
>JAOUFZ010000100.1 GCA_029857995.1 Dehalococcoidia bacterium | reverse complement strand
CCCTCGCTAGCACTGCCGTTAGTGGAAGGCACTATCTTGACGATATTGCTTCCGCTAAGAGCCTTAATGTAGCCTAGCAAGCCTTTCCGCCCAATGGTGAAGTCCATAAGCAATAGCCTTTCGGCTAATGCTCTGGACAGGGCGTTTACCAGTTTAGCCTTGTGAGCCACAAAGCCTTCGCCTGAGCGTTTGCCCACGATATTAAGTTGTTCCACTTAACCCCCTTTCGCTATCTGGTAACTGGGCAAGGTTTACCAGACGCCTAGTAGTAAACGCCGTATAGCTGAACCTCGCAAGCCTATACGATGCTTCCACTATATATAAGTCCGAAATTGGCTAAAACGTTACCCCTAGACGAGTGTTTTTTGTGTTTTCCTTCTCAACTTACATAGGTATTTGCGCTCCGCTACTGTCAGAGCCTCTACCTTGTTGTTTAGCTTTCTGGCTATCTGTTTTAACCTAATCGGCGCTCCGATTAGGAAAATCTTGGCGTCTAGCCATTCTTCCAAGTCCAGCGCCTTGTCATCGGCTATCAGCTCGGCAAGCTCGGTGATATTGCCCTCGCTGTCTATGATAGGCTGGTTTATGCTTTCCAGAGTGATAGCTCTACGGCAATCGTAGTAAGCCCAATCGGAATAAGCCCAGGCTGTTCTACACTTTGCCCGCTGTACCTTGCCACAGTGCTGGCAATCTAGCCCATTATGGTATGCGTAGTGTTTGTACCAGTAATGGTCTTTGATATGCTCGGCAATCCGATACATCGCAGCTTCGCCAAGTGCCCTATCCTTCGCTACTCTGGCAAGCCCTTCAATGATGTCGTGTAGTAAGTCGTCTTGCTCATCCAGTAACGCCTTGTGACCAAACCGCAAAGCTATTTTGTAATAGGTCAAATACGGCTCTGGCAAATGGTCATAGCCGTTGTTACCATCGTCAACTTGCCTGTGGCTTCGCCTTCGGCTAGACTTTAGCTGGCGAGGCTTTGTCGGTGTGGTAACGCAATTTGCGTTACGAGAGCACCATCGGCAAATGCCTTGCCGTTCTTCTGATGTCCATACCTTATGGCAATTGCTACAATATCCTGTCATCGCTTGCCCCCTTTCCGTCTATTTGCCCGAAGCGAGCAAGCGCTCAGGCTGGCTTATCGGATATTCAGTTGTTAATGTGCGATTATCCAGTATCCATCATCACACAAAAGGACATCTTGTGCATTAAAAGAATGAACCTATATTCCCATCATATTGGGTGGGCAGCTTCATTCTGGTTCGCATGATTGAAATTGGCTCAAATAGGGAACGCCAATCTACTCGTGGGTGAAAGGATTGCTCAGGCAGAGCCGCAGGAGACGCTGGGCAGCATCAGGGGCAAAACCGAGAGGATTAACCTCACCAGAAAGCAGGCAACTTATTCTACTTCTATAATCTTGACTCTGAGCTTCTGTTTGTTGAATCCCATGATCTCCGCCAGTTTGTCCCTGGACAAAGGTGAATGCAGCTTTCCTTCACGAATATCATCGACTAACCTCTCAATCAGGAAAGAGAATGCCTCTTCGCTGAAGATGAGATAGCCTTGATCTTGTAGTTTGTTCACAATCTCAGGCTCCGTTCGATTTGATTCACGGGCCAACTGAGATATGGAGACAACTCTCGCATCGTCAGGCAGCCCCCTTAGGCCGATACACACCATAGCCAGCCCGAAAGGTTGCTTCCTATCGCTGGCCTTACGCAGCAGGTAATCCTCTATCGCTGACATCCGATTCCCCTTTGAAACCATTGCTGTCACAGTCAACTCGGTCAGGAACAATACAGCGTTCATCTGGCTGTGCCCACAGCTGAGTGAAGCCTCAATCTCCTTCGCCCGGCGTAACTGCTCCACAATGGCACGATGTACTACCCTCAGGATTGATACTTCGTCCTCCCTTTCCAGCCGGATTCCCTCCGTGGCAAACAGCGCGTTCAAGGCAGGTCCGGCCTCAGTTAGCTTCCTCGCCTGAGACTGCGAATTCCTTTGATGCTCATGAAATGACTTCAGACTTCCCATGCTTCTAGCTCACTGATCAACCTTTCAACGGTAAGGGACAGAGAGGTGCGTTGCAGGGAGTAGCTATGATGCTGCTTCAACCAGTTGTGGAGAGCTCGCACGACTGATAACACGATAACTCTGACCCTTGTGCCTTCAACGTTCTCTTCACCTCGTACCAGGGCCGTCAACTCGGTGAGCCATTCGCTAACCTGAAGAATCCCCTGGGATCGGCCGACTTCACTTCCCACCTCAATGGCTGCATCTCTGAGCCGCCGTACCTCTGCCAGAGCCTCATCGTTGCCACGCCGCAGTTCCTCCCGTAATGTACTGATGGTATCCTGAGCCAGGGGGATGATTTTGACGATTTCTCCGCTCACCTTCTCCCTCGTCTCCTTGATACTGGCCTCCAGATTCATCTTCTCCTGTTTGAGGCTGTCAACAACTGCCCTGGTGGTCTCTATTTCATTTTTGCTCCTGGAAATAGCTTGCTCAATCTTATGCGCTTCCCGCTGTCGACTCTGAATTAACGTTTCCAGTGTGAGCCCTTTATCGAGCATCTCTAGCTCGTGTAATAACCGGCTCCTGAGTTCAGAGGGCTCGATAGCGTGACGCTGCGCAATCGCTTGTAGCTTCTCGTTAAGCTCAGCCAGTTCCGTGAGGGGGAACCCAATATCTTTAAGCTTCTGCATCTCGCCCTTGAGAGCGAAGAGGGTCGCCTCCGCCTTCTGCGCCTTCGGCTCCATATCAGCGACTCGGCGTGATAGGGCCGCCTCGGACCTTTCCAGGTCCTTCACCCGGGGAGTCAGTAGTTCCTTCTTTTGTTCAAGAATGGCTACTGCACTGGCAAGCTCCTCGCGCTGCTTGGTTAGTTCAGCGACCTGCTTTTTGCAGTCCTTAAGTTTATCTGACATAGGCTCCAGGTCGGTGGCTTTTCTTTCTAGCTCGTGGACCTTCTTGTCAAGATTCTCGAGACTCAAGCCGCTCCTCTGCTGGACTTCTTGGATGCTATAGACTAGGTGAACAAACTCTTTAGCATCATCCTCGTTTCGGACCGACTTGAGAATCGTTGGCCAGCGATCGATGTCGGCCAGATCGAGGCCAAGTTCGTTGATCCGATTGAGAATAATCAGCCCTGCAGCGCATTGCCCCGGACTCAGCTTTGAACGTTTGAGGTCGAGGGATAATTCACGAAACAGCTCAATATGCTCAACTACATCAGCCGCCTCGGGGATCATGCCTGCCTTCAGTTCGGTGACAACGTTGGCGACTGTGCCTTTGGCGACACCGCTTCTGGCGGCAATTTCAGCATAGGATAGGCCTGAGAGATAGAGCCTGACAACGGTGAGTTTCTTCTTGGCTGTCAACTTCTCCATTTCCACTCTCCTTCTATAAGTGATTTTTGCACTGATAAATCCTGGATACTTGAACGTAATATGAACGATGCGACCGGCATTTGAACAGCGTTCTGAACGGTATGTGAACGCTTCTTGAACAAGGGTGCCGCCTCTGATTTTTCATGTATTTCATGATCAAAAAATAGTTGTTATCGGCTTCATGTCCGGTCACCGGACATTAGCCGTAAAGAGCCCGATAGGGATTGGCCCAGGCTGTTTCAGGAGCAGTTCTGCCAGTGTCAGTGAGACGGAAATAGCGGCGTGGGGGACCGGGTGGGTAATGATCTTGAAAACTCGACGGCTCTTCCAGTCCGCTAGATTCCACCCAATTTAATCTCTGAAGGTTGGAGAAATACACAACAAAACTATGGAATCGGCAGCCTCGAGATTTGTAAGACATTTGAGACAGATATCTCTGGATCAGCTTCTCAATGCTAGTGGGATCTATGGAACGCTTTTCCCTCCGGGCTCGCTTTTCCTCCTCTCTCGTGGCTCGGTCCACTGCTGTAGCGCGCATCAACGAATTCTTGTAGTGGAAGAAAATATCGGCTTGGGGAGCACCGACCGCAGGGTCAATTGCTGGCGACCCGTTCGGGCTACGGCCTAAGAGGAATTCACGGATAAACTCGCCACACCCAAAAGGGCGTAAAAATCCGCCCCTGCTTGGTTTCAGCAGTTCACCCACTTCGCCTCACCTCGGAGATAGAGGATCTGTTGATCAGTCTTTCTTGCCCCACAGTCGTTGATACCATTCCCGATGTTCTGTGCCAGATGTTTTTCTGTACTTAGCGGTCGTGTTGAAGCTGCGATGCCCCAGATGTTGATGCTACAGCGAACTCGAATGGTAGTGCTCTTGTGTAATTGTGTTGTGGAGTTCGGCATCTCTCCTCAAACTTTCTACCGCTGGAAGCGAAGATACGATTCTTATCACCTGGAGACTCTGGAGGACCGTTCTTGCCGTCCTAAGAGAGTTCGCCAACCTACCTATTCCGCAGAGCTTGTTATCGCTGTCCAGGGGCTGAGGCAGGAATACCCCAGATGGGGTAAAAATAAGCTGGTGGTGCTATTACACCAACCGGGCCTTTCCTGTTCTACTTCCACAGTGAGCCGTATTATCAACAGCCTTAAAGCGCATGGTGTCCTCAACGAGCCTATCAGGAATCATGTGTCAGCTCATCGGCGGGGGATTAAACAACCCTACGCCATAAGAAAGCCCAGGGATTACCAGGTTAGTGAGCCAGGGGACTTAGTCCAACTAGATACCCTGGATATCCGACCTTTGCCCGGCCTGGTGCTGAAGCAATTCACTGCCCGGGATGTTATCTCGAGATGGGATGTCCTGAAAGTGCATAGGCAAGCTACATTCGTCACGGTCGCTTTTCGTTGAATGGAGCTTATGCGCCTTATAGGAGATTGTCGATAGCGTTGATAAGCAGAGCGTCTCGCTTACACGTGACAACTTTGCATAATGTAAAATTATGCTATGGTTAGGTTGCTGTCAGTATCACTACTTGCACGAGTAATGAATGCGAAATAAGTAATTGGCATAGAGTCGGAATAAATTGCTTCTTCGCGAATAGAAGTTTGGAGACTGTCCCCCAAGCATAACTAACTTTCCCGCCTACTAACAAAGGGTGCTAATTGTTTCTAATAATCGGGAGGCGTTTCCGGCTAATCCATATGTTCGAATGTCTTTTGCGGAGGCATGGGTTCTTTCCCAAGCAAGACCATACCGAAATGCTCCAGCTTCTGCTGTGTTCTGGGATCTACATCGTGCCAGCGTGCCATGAATTCCTCTTCCGTCATCCATGTTTTGTGAAAAGATGACGGGTCTTCAAACACGATAATGTCACCAGAGTGGGCAATAACAATGACGTAATGCCCATCGTCGTTGTCCCTCCTCCAATCTTCAAGCGTCATATACCTTTCTGCCCACGCCTGGACCAGCACAATCACCGGATGCTTTCTATCCACAAGTCGTTTTACTTCTTCCAAAGAAAATCCACATTTCGAGATGACGTGAAACCCTTTTGCTTCGGCCACAGACATCATATTTTGCACAGGGGTTCCGTCGGTGTCGCATCTCAGTTCTTTTATCAGGTCGCCTTCGGGAATATCTGTGCCATAATACGCCATGACAATCTGCAATGCTTTTGCTCCACAGTCAAAATCAAAGGTCTGTCTACCTGTCGGCAGTTCAATCATTACCATGCGCCCCTATTTGCGTATGTAGTCAGCAAAAGCCAGATAGTCTCGTCTATGGAACATGGCACCTTCGATTCTTGAACTCATCTTTGAGTATTATACATGCTAATGAGGGTTGCCGTCTCATGCAGGCGATGCAGGAAGCTGTGCTGCAGCGGAGTCAACCATTCCTTCTCAAACAAAAGTTCGGGAACTGTCCACCAAAGGCAACCATGGGTAATCGGATCACAACATTTTCTTTAAGGTTTATCGCTTCCTCGTTTGAAGACTTCTTGACAAAAAAAGGCTGGGTGTATAATAATATCTAGATATATCTAGATATTATTATTGTCGGAGCAATCTGGCAGAAAGGAGGCCTAAATGTT
>JAOUFZ010000099.1 GCA_029857995.1 Dehalococcoidia bacterium | reverse complement strand
AAGACGTTTGCGCCAGAAGCGGAACGGGTGATGGATTCCGTAATAGAGATTGTCCGCTCTATCCGTAACATCCGGGCTCAATATAATGTGAAATCAAGCAAGTGGATTGAAGCCCGAGTTTATGCTGGTGAGCTCCTGTCGAGTCTTATCACGCAAGCAAATATGATAGAAATACTGGCCAAAGCCCGGCCCTTAAGAATTCTCGATCGCCAGCAAAGGGAGTCCACCAAGGATACAGACCTGGTCCTGGTGTTGAAAGAGGCTGAGGTAGTTGTGCCTCTGGCGGGTATGGTGGGCCGGCTTGCCGAGGAACAACGGCTGACAAAGGAAAGTGAAGAAATCAGAGAAAGAATGGCCCAGCTTGAAGCCAGGCTAAGAGATAAAGCCTTTTTGAACAAGGCGCCAGCTCAGATTGTTGAAAAAGAGAAACAGAAGCTTTCTATGCTTGAAGATAAATCGAAGAGATTGAACCAGGAATTAGCTCAATTGAAATCATCATCGGCGGATAGCTGACAGGCTCAGCCTTCACAAGGGGAATGGTAAACTGGCCTGGCTTTGAGGTCTAACAGTTCGCGCAACTTTGCCAGGCCTTTTTTGGTATCGCTTGCCACGCAGGATTTATCGCGCATTTTTATACGATATTTAAACAGCCAATAGGTAAATTCATTAAGCTCGGTCAGTCTTATAGACCTGAGCTGACGATAATGTCTTTCCTTTCTGAATTGCTTTAAAAGGGCGGACTGATTGGCGCCATAAATACGCTGGTAGGCCTCGTCAACTACCCCATTATCGTTGTTCACGCCTAGAACTCTCTTTTTCTTTCGTATCTCTTCGGTGACAGACAGCAGGAGAAACCTTTCAACAAGAATGCCATAGAAATAGTTGAGGTGAGCCTGGTATTTAGAAGTACCGAGCAGGTTCTTAAATTCGTCTTTAGATAATTCTATTGGTGGTATACCGAAGAAGAGAAGATTTGTCCGCTCTTTTTCGGGAATAAGTCCATCGAGCTCTTCACACAGCCTTTCCGTCAGGACAAGCCAATCGAAAGCTTCGTTGTCAACAAGATACTGATAATGCCGCCCGGCATAGTCCTCTCCAGGACTACTCCAGAGACGAACGGCTTCCAGCAGGGCCACATACCAGTTCCTGCCTTCAGCAATACCATCTTTTAGTGCTTGGATTGCCTGAGTATCTCTATGCGACACTCCAGCCACCTCCGCGACTGTTGCGGAAAGCTATATTATATCTCCACTAGCCCGAGGGCTCAAGATGCAGAATCCTCTGGCATCATCCCACAGCAATCCCTGCCGTTGCGAATCTATCTATAGATTGACAGAGCTACTGCTTTGCGACGTCGCTCGGCTTGCGCAGAGGCTTGAAGGTGTCGTGGGCGGCTATCCTGGAGATAACCTCTTCGGCTTCCTTGATTATCCTGTCTATCAACTCCTTGACCGTGGGAATATCATGAACAAGGCCTATTACCTGCCCACAAGCCACTAATCCTTGGTCAAGTGCACCCGTCTCGTAAACCTCCAGCCCCCTCTTACCACTGAGGAGCGACGCTAATTCCTCCAAAGTCGCACTCCTTTTTTCCATCTCAACCACCTTTTCAGCAGTGGCATTCCTCAATACTCTCTCAGTGTTACGTAAAGAACGCATCACGAACATGGTATCGCGTTCCGACGACTTAACCAGCCATTCCTTCACCTTGGGATGGATAGCACACTCTTGTGTCGCCATAAATCGAGTGCCCATATTAATCCCGCTTGCTCCCAGTGCCAGGGCGGCCACAAGGCCACGCCCGTCGCCAAAGCCTCCAGAGGCGATGACGGGAATGTCCACAGCATCGACAGTTAACGGAATCAGGACGAGGGAGGTAACGTCCTCCTCACCGGGTGCACCGGCGCACTCGAAACCATCAATGCTGACGGCATCGCACCCTATTCGCTGAGCGGTACGAGCGAAGCGTACTGCGGTACACTTGTGTATCACCTTAACTCCAGCTGCCTTGAGACGCTCCATATATTGCTCCGGGCTTCTGCCGGCTGTTTCCACAATCTTTGCTCCGGAATCGATAACCGCACTTACATAGCCGTCGATATCCACGGGGCGAAGAGTGGGCAACAGTGTTATATTTACTCCGAAGGGTTTGTCGGTAAGCGCTCTGGTCTTCTTGATTTCAGCCGCCAGTTCCGCGGGGGTTGGAAATGTAAATGCCGTTAGGATGCCGAGCGCCCCAGCGTTGGACACTGCAGCTACCAGCTCCGCCCGGGAAAGCCACATCATTCCGCCTTGGGTGATAGGATATTTGATACCTAAAAGCTCGGTTATACGTGTCTTAAACATCGTTTTTCCTCCTTGTGATATTTGATCTGATTATAGCATTCAAGCGGCTATTCCAGCACATTCAGGCAGGCCTAAGTGTTCCTATTTCCCCTTGAGAACAGGCACTCTCTTCTCCACGAAAGCCCGCCAGCCTTCAAGATGATCCTCTGTTTCAACGCACAAGGTGACAAGCTATTTGCCCTTCCAGCGAGGCTCTCTCTTTTCAAAGAAAGATGCGACGCCTTCCTGGACATCCTCTGTCTTGCAGGTCAACTGGAAGCAGTAGCGCGCGACCTCCTGGTGAGCTTCCATGGTTTGCTCAAGGCCTCTGTACATCAGTTGCTTGGCTATCTGTATCGCTAAAGGGGCACCTCTGGTTAGCCTCCTGGCCATTTTCTTGGCTGTGGGCATCAATTCTGCGTCCGGCACAACTTTGCTCACCAGTCCTATTCGCAACATCTCTTGAGCATCGATGATATCTCCTGAGAATACCAGTTCGCACGCTTTGGATAGTCCCACGATGCGAGGTAGAAGATAAGTCCCTGCGCCAGTGTCCGGGGTCATGCCTCTCAAAACGAACACCTGTCCCCACATGGCGCTCTCAGCAGCGATCCTGATATCGCAGTGTAGTGAAAATTCGGCTGCGATGCCTACGGCAGCCCCGTTGATGGCGCAAATCACCGGCTTGGGAATGCTGTTGAAGAACCATAACGACTGGCGGTACTCCGTGGAGGTTCTCTCTTTCATAAGATTTATCTCTACCTCCGCTGTCTGGGGCACTTCGCCTGAGATATCGGTTCCCGCCGAGAAGGTACGACCGACTCCGGTCAGTATGACAGCTCTGACCTTGTCCTCCTTCTTAACGTCTTCGATAATGGAATTAATCCTGTAGAGCATTTCATGTGTCAGCGCATTCAACTTCTCTGGACGGTTAAGCGTTATTATGGCAATGTTATCTTCCTTGGTGTAGAGTACGTCCTGTTTTGCCATTATGAGCCTCCTCTTTTCGTGATTATTCGGTAGCCTGTCAGGGAACTGGCATTTCTGGGGGATGTCCCTGTGCCTCCAGCAATAAAGCACCATCTAAGCTAAGAACAGCCGGGATGTTAATCATCTCTTCCTATTCAAGAAGTCCAGCAATTTTGCCAGGGGCAGTGCATTTAGTACGTGCTGCGGCTCGCACCAAGCGCGCCGCGCAACGCCAACCCCGAATCGCATAAAGCCTAGATGAGCGATGCTGTGAGAATCGGTCCCGATGGCGAGCTTTACCCCCAATTCTCGAGCGCGAAAAGCATGGGTGTCTTTTAAATCGAGGCGGTCAGGCATAGCGTTAATTTCCACAATCTTATTATACTTGGCTGCCGCGTGGGAGACGGCTTCCAAGTCTATGGCTACGGGCTCACGCTCTCCTATAAGGCGGCAAGTAGGGTGGGCAATCATGTCGACATCGGGATTTTCTATGGCATCTATTACTCGCCGGGTCATCTTTTCCTCGCTCTGGTTCATGGCCGAGTGCACGGCAGCAATCACCATATCCAGTTCGGATAGAATTTCGTGTGGCAGGTCCAGGCTACCGTCTGCCCGAATATCAACCTCGATGCCCGTGAGTACACGAATTCCGCTTAGGCGCTCGTTAAGAGCTTTGATTTCAGCAACTTGTTCCCTCAGCCTCTCCACGTCGAGACCGTGAGCAATGCCACGTCCTGCGGAATGTTCCGTGATTGCGATATATTGATAGCCCATATCCTGGGCTGCCCGAGCCAGTTCCTCGATGGAATCATGCCCATCACTCCATTCAGTGTGCGTATGAAGGTCTCCCTTTATGTCAGACAACTCCACGAGCTTGGGTATAGCTCCCTGCTCAGCTTTCTCTATTTCACCCTGAGCCTCTCTGAGTTCTGGCGGAATGTACTGAAGCCCCAGGCGATGATAGAATGCCTCCTCCGTGGTAAACTTTTCCAGCTTGCCCGTAGCTATGACGGTTATCCCATATTCACTCAGCTTTAGACCCTGCTTATGCCATCTCTCTCTCAGGGCAATGTTGTGCTGTTTGCTGCCGGTAAAATATTGGAGTAGAGAACCGAAGGAATCATGCTCCACCATCCTCAAGTCAACCTGCAATCCGCCGCTGACAATAACACTGGCTTTGGTTGACCCCTGGGCCAGCACCTGCCTTACGAGAGGCAGGGCCACAAAAGCATCTATGACCTCGTTGGGGCTATCGGCGGTGCCCATCAGGTCAATATCACCCACTGTTTCCCGAAAGCGCCGCAAGCTGCCGGCAGCAGTGAGATTTCTCACGCCGGGGATGGAGCTGAGGGCAGCTATAATTTCCTCGACAATGGGCAAAGCTTCGCCAATGGGGATGCGCTGGTCTTTGCGGCGCAATGCCTGGATTTGGTGCAGGATATTATCAGCGGTCTTATCGCCAAGGCGGAAGAGCTGGGCCACTCGCCCTTCATTGATTGCTCGCTCCAGTTCATCTACCGAGCTTATCCCTAATTCGCTGGAAAGCTTGTTAGCCGTCTTGGGGCCAATCCCCGGTATGGCCAGGAGATTGGTTATCCCCTGGGGAAAGTCCACCTTCAGATTCTCATAATAACCCAGCTTACCGGTTGCTATCAGCTCGGTGGCCTTCTTAGCTATTGCCTCACCCACGCCGGCAATGCTCTGCAAGTCCTCTCCTTCGTCAATCATAGCCTCTAATTCCCTGGGGTAGTGCTCGATAGCCCGGGCTGCCTTCTGGTAGGCGCGAATCTTAAAGACGTTCTCTCCCTTAAGCTCCAGAAGGTCAGCAATATCCTGAAATACCTTGGCCACCTCGCTGTTTTTCATATTGTTCGCCCTCTCCCCTCCACTCCTTTATTTATTATACCCCTGTTTCCCAAGCCTGTGATACAAATTGTTCCAGGTCACTGCACTGAGAAGCAAGGGACATCGGACACCTCTCTGTCTTGGCGATGCCGGTTGAATAAATGGTTGCCCGATTCATCAGGCTTACAGGAGCTGGGCTCGTCCCCGCCCACTTTTCTGTCATTGCGGGCCCCGACTTGTCGGGGCGTGGCAATCCCCTGTCCCCACTGAGATTGCTTCGTCGCCTGCGGCTCCTCGCAACGGCACCCATGTGTCATTGTGAGCACCTGAAAGGTGTGTGGCAATCCGATTGACAAGCGTCAGAGTCAGTCGGCTCATCGCGCGTGCCAGTAGAATGACATCAAAAGAGCCGACCGCGTCTGGCACGGTCGGCTCTTAGGGTGGCGAGTATGATGTCTTGTTCTGGGCAGGTGGCTCACCCTTGCACTGGTGGGTGGGCCTCTTCGTATAACCCAGTACTCTACATCACCCTAGTTCCGCCACATATCTGCAGTAGCTTCAACCATCCAAACAATGGGGTCAATCATGAGTTCCCTGACAAGTAGTCTCACAAAGGTATCTTCCGATATAAAGTCCGCGATAGGGGGGCTGACCTGATAGTAAAGGTCAACAAGTCGAGAGCCCAGGGTGCTTTTCAGCAACACGTCATCTCTGAAGTCCCGCAACACATCCATCTGTTTGGCAGTGGAAGTTCCATAGGCTGCGGTGCCGATGAAGCACATTCCACCGGGTTCGGGCTCGGGCTCGGGCTCGGGCTCGGGCTCCTCTGACTTAACCTGGAAATTGGCTATGATTTCGCG